>WFVT01000397.1 GCA_015491485.1 Candidatus Zhuqueibacterota bacterium | reverse complement strand
TATGCAAATGATATGGAAGAGCCAACCTATGAAACTCCGAATGTTAAAAGATAGAAGCCGGGATTCCCATCCGTCTTTAGATGATAGACCAATCGCAATTGTTATTCAGCGGCGCGGAACGTAGCGGATGGAAGAAGAGAGAGTAAAACACCGAAAACCCCAGGCACCTGCGAGGTGCCTGGGGTTTGGTTGGTGCCCGGGGTTTGATTTTTCTCATGGCAAAGAGATCGTCAACCGCCGGTAGCCGAGCAAACGCGGATGGTCCAAAAATCTCCACTCAACGTCATTCCCGCGAAAGTGGGAAGCCATAAATGATTATTTATCCCGGATGCCCACTTCCGCGGGCATGACGATTTTGGAGCATTTCTTCTGTTTTTGGACAGCCCCGCTTCATTTTTTTGAAGGCCTGCCGCATCGGTCTCGAAAGACTTGCGTTTCAGCGTGGAAAATCGTTACGTTGGGTTGAACCGCGGAACATGCCGATGATGTTCAGCGGAATGAAGTCAATTTTTCGCCTACATGCTGAAACCCATGAATTCAAATATTCGATGGCAAGGGTGCTCGCTGCGGTTTGAACATGCGCGTATCAACCACCATTCAGTTTATCCGCCCGCCGCATGCCAGGCCCTGACTCGGAGGTCGTTATGAAACGAATCATTGTGTTGTCCCTCTGTTCCCTGCTCCTTGCGGTACATTCGCCCGCACGGGAGAAAAAGCTCATCGGCTTGGAAGATATGTTTTTGTTCAAAAACATCACCCAGGCGCAGTTTTCGCCAGACGGGCAGCGCATCGCGTTTGTGGTATCGGAAAACGATTTCATCGAAAACCGCATCGATACCGACATCTGGCTGGCCTATACCGACGGCCGGCCGGCGGTGAAGCTGGCCGTCAGTCTCAAATCGGACACGCAGCCGCGGTGGTCGCCGGACGGCAAAAAGCTGGCTTTTCTCTCCAGCCGCGATGGCAGCATGCAGATTTATCTCATGGATATGCAAAAAGGCGGCGAGGCCTGGAAGCTGTCCGATCACCAGCCCGGCATACAAACCTTTAAATGGGCGCCGGCCGGCAAGACCATCTATTTCCTCGCCAAAGCGCCGAAAGCCAAAAAGAAGAAAAAATCCGATCCGGATGTGAAAGTGATCGATGCGTCGTTCGATTACACCCAGCTCTGGTCGATCACGCTGAAGGACAAATCCATCAAGCAGCTCACGCACGGCAACATCAACATCGACAATTTTGACATTTCGCCGGACGGCAGGACCATCGCCTTCGGGGCGCGGCCCACACCGAAAGTGCCGGATTTCTTCAATTCCGATCTGTACATTTTGAAACTGGATGCGAAAAAGCCGCAACCGAAAAAGCTGGTGGAACGGCCCGGCATCGACACGGATCCGCATTTTTCGCCGGACGGCCGCACCCTCGTGTTTTCATCCACGGACGGCGTGAAGGAGTGGATCCACAATCGCAATCTGTACCGCATTTCGGTAAACGGCGGTCAGTCGAAAAACCTCACAAGCCGTTTTGATGAACATGCCGCGTTTGTGGATTGGTCGCCGGATGGCAAATACGTGTATTTTTACGCCACCGAGGGCGTGGCGCGGCATCTGTACCGGGTGCCGGCGAACGGCGGCAAGGCGAAGAAAATCACCGGCGGCCGCAGCGTGCACGGCGCGTTCGATGTGTCCCCGGACGGCCGCACCCTCGTGTTCATGCGCGAGGATGCCGAGCATCCGGACGAGCTGTTTGTGAGCCGGGTCTCGAAATACGCCCCGAAGCCGGTCAGCGCGGTCAATGCCATCGCCGAAGAATACCACATTGCCGACAGCGAGATCATTTCCTGGAAGGGCGCGGACGGCTGGACCATCGAGGGCATCCTGACCAAGCCGGTGGATTACCAACCCGGGCAGCGCTATCCGCTGATTTTGCTCATTCACGGCGGCCCCGCGGGGGTGTTTGTCAACGCATTCACGGCCTCGGCCGGACGGCCGGTGCAGTGGCTGGTGGCTAAAGGCTACGCCGTGCTCATGCCCAATCCGCGCGGCAGCGGCGGCTACGGCGAAAAATTCCGCAAGGCGAATTTGCGCGATTGGGGCGGCAAGGATTATCAGGACATCATGGGCGGGGTGGATTTTGTCATCCAGCGCGGTATCGCCGATGCCGAGCGTATGGGCGTCATGGGATGGAGCTACGGCGGCTTCATGACCTCGTGGATCATCACGCAGACCGACCGTTTCAAAGCCGCACGCGTCGGCGCCGGCGTGACCAACCTGTATTCGTTTTACGGCCAGACTGACATCCCGGATTTCATGGAGTTCTATTTCGCCTCCCTGCCCTGGACCGATGCCGAGGTGTTCAAAAAACATTCGGCGATGTATTTCATCGACCGGGTGAAAACCCCGACCTTGATTTTGCATGGCGAGAAGGATTTGCGCGTGCCGCTGGCCCAGGGACGCGAGCTGTACACAGCACTGAAAGAAATGGGCGTGCCGGTGGAGTTTGTGGTGTATCCCCGGCAGGGACACGGGGTGCGCGAGCCGCGGCTGATGCGCGATGTCGCGAAGCGCACGGTGGAATGGTTCGATCGGTGGATCCTCGGGAGGCAGGAAGCGGGGGCGGAGTAAATCCCTTCCGCTCTTAAAGCGTGGAAAATATGGTGGATTCTGCCACGTGCAGGAGAGCTCCAGACGTCTTTTTTAAGCCGTGCGACTCATTCCTTTCGCCGGAAGCGCCGACACCCCGGAGCAGCTCCGAAGGCGTTTGCGGCAATCACAGCCGGTATCCGGCGGCAAAAATGGCCCCCATCATGCGCCGGCTGTAACAGAGCCGATTGACTCAAATGCAGCCCGAAATGATTTCTGCTCTGTGCTCGCATTTCAACTCCCATCCGGTGGGCTGTTGTCGTACACAGCGGCTTTACTGAACGTCCCTGACAACAGAGTCGTCCGCCGCAAAACAGCAGCTTACAGCCCATTGACAAACCGTGGGATTGTCCAGAAACGGCGGCACGTTCTCTGATGCGGCACAACTTCGAGCCTCCCCGGCATGCCGGCCATCCAATGCAACCCGAACTTACGGCTTCAAAAGCGCTTTAATCATCAAATACCTTCAGGATGTAGCCTTTGCCCCGAATGGTGTGAATCAATTGTTTTTGAGTACCGCAATCCAATTTTTTGCGCAAGTGATTGATATAGACCTCAACGATATTGGTGTTGGCAAATGCCGAAAAGCCGAATACTTTTTCCATGATTTCTTCTTTGGAAATGATTCGATCCTGATGCTGTAATAGATAAGCCAGCAACGTAAATTCCCGCGATGAAAGATACACCGGTTCGTTGCCGCGCATAACGTCCCGTTTGGGGATATCAACATACAAATCATCCACGCGGTACACCAGTTGTTCTGCATACGTTGAAATGCGCCTCAAATTGGCACGGATTCGGGCCACCAGCTCTTCGAACGAGAACGGCTTGGTAATGTAATCATCCGCACCGCCCTCCAACGCCCGCACCACATCCCGGGAAGCTCCTTTGGCTGTCACAACGATGATCGGGAGCGTGACCCCATCCCTGCGCCATTGCTCACAAAGATCGAAACCGCTTTTTCGGGGCAACGCCAGGTCCAGCAGGATCAGGTCATACTTTTTCTGCAACGCCTCGCTTTCGCAGTCTTCCCCGTCCTCGGAAACATCCACTTGAAAGCCTTCTTCTTCCAGGCCTTTTTGCATAAACGATGCAATCTTGGCATCATCCTCAACAATCAAAATGCGCATAGCCGCCTCCATTAAACCGGATATGGATTCCCCTGTATATCAAGTCCCATTTTGCCGTTCTCAATCAAAACATATTCTGACAGAAATTCGGTCATCTAACCATGCCGTGAAAAACAATGGTCGGATCTGCGCCAATCGTCGTTCACGCAATACGTACTCCGGAACTTCGCGCCCCCATCAAGACGAAAGCGGGCGCATTGATAACGCTTGCCTGCGAAGGCGTCACTCTTTTATTCTTCCGGACGGCGCGGCGATTTCGGCAGAATCACCGTGAAAACACTGCCCCGTCCCTCCTCGCTCTCCACCGTAATACGGCCGCCGTGGGCCTCAACAATGCTTTTGCACGTCGCCAATCCCAGTCCGCTGCCTTTGACCGCCCCCGGAACATTGCCGCCTCGAAAAAAGCGTTCAAATATTTTTTCACGTTCTCTGTCCGGAATTCCGATGCCTTCATCGCTTACTTTGAACACCACCGAATCCCCGTTCTCAGACAATTCGACCTCGATGTTGCGACCTTCAGGGCTGTATTTAACGGCATTTTCCAGTAAATTGAACATCACCTCCGACAGCCGGTTGGGATCCCCTTGAAGCGTGCAGCCGTTTTCAAGACGTTCGATGAGATGCAAATGTTTCTGCTCAAGCAGCGGCTGGACTTTGCGGATTTGCTTCCGGCACAGCTCCGTCACGTTTACCTTATTTTCAAGAAGCAGCAGATCATCCGTTTCCGCCTGCGCCAACGTGAGAAGATTTTCAACGATCGCAATCAGATGCTCGGTTTCGCTGAGGATTACCTGGAGCGTCCGGCGGTAGTCCTCCGGGCTGCGTTCCCGCCGCAATGCCACCTCAATTTCGCCTTTCAGGATGGTCAGTGGGGTACGCAAATGGTGGGAAGCATCGGAAACGAATTCGGATTTGAGCCGGTTCAGCCGGCGATATTTTTCATACAGCGCCTGATACTTGCGCTGGGATTCAACCAGCCGGTCGTGGCGGCTTTGCAGCTCCCGCATCATTTCATTGAAAGCCGCTGCCAGGTTTCCCACTTCATCCCGGGTTCTCACCTGTACCTGCCTGCCGAAATTCTTTTTTTCAATGATTTCTTTCATTTGTTCATGCAAATGCGCCAGCGATCCCGTGACGTCGCGGGAAATTTTATCGATCAGCAGAATTCCCAGAGCAAAAGCCACAAAAGTAATGGCAAACGTCACCATGCGGTATTCCAGTGCCTGCCGGTTCAGTTCTTCCAGACTATATACAAACACCATATCCGCCAGCCGCTCCTCTTCATTGTTGCGAATGGCCTGCCGGATGATCAGGGAAGCATCGGCGACGGAACGCAAATCCAACTGGTCAAGGCGCTCCACGCCGCGGAGGAGGATATGCCGCGGATTGTACGCTGAAATCAGTTCTCCCTGCTGATCATACACCAGAATGAGAGAAATATTTTTATCCACATCGGCGCCTTCGAGAATGCTTTGCAGCAGTTGAAAATTGTGCTGATCGATGGCGTTGGTCAGAGCCACCGCCAGCAATTCAGCGGTTTTCGTGGCTGCATGCGCAAAGGCATCGCGCAAGGCGCGTTTATGCCGCGTGGGATAATAGATCGTTGCCACGGTAAAAATTACCGCCAGCGACGCTACCATCGGCAGAAAGAATTTTTGACGCAGGGGCAGATTACTGAGAAGCTGCTTTACCCTGGATTTCATCGCCCCGTTTCCCTGATTGATGGTTAAAATAGTACCCGTCATCGCGGTACGTCAGGCCGTCGATGGCCACGGCTTTGATGGGGTGGCTTTTCTGCAGCTTTTGATAAAGTTCCACCGGTAAGAATGAAATCGCATGGCCGTTTTTGCACAAATACCGGCAGGCTTTGTCCGGATCCGAAAAACTTTTCGGCGGCGTCACCCGCTCTCCGCTGAAAATGAGCCGCAGCCAGTATTTGGCAATGCTATAACGGCTCAGTCCGTACAGCCGCTGATAGAAAGCTTCGCTTTCCGGTTTGAATTCAATAATCTGAATGGGCTGCTGCTGTGCGCCGTCAATCGGTTCACCTTTAAAAATGTGCCTGAGCTGAGTTACCGTAAGTGAATCGTACGGGCTCGATTGGGGCACGACAATGACCAGTTGCGCCTGCCCGTTTTGAACGTGCAAGCCCATCAGAAACAGCACCCCGAGCAAACTCGACCGGAAAATTGCGGATATCTTCGTCTTCATAGAATTAAAAAACCACTGCAAGCGATGAAAGCACCTGAATATAGCGTCTCGGTGTTGCGGTTTGCACATCCCAAAAATGAATTTCGAATTTGGCTAATGCCTGTTCCATAAACTGGTAACTGGTGCCGAACATCCAATCCTTTTCCAGATCGTGGGGCATCCGCGTATCGGGATCAAAAACATCGTAGCGCACCAATACGGTTTGCTGTCTGCCTACGTGGACCGCGAACTCGATATAACCGGCGTTGGCGGTCCGCATGATTCCGCTGTAAGGCACTTCTTCCAGGGAAAAGCGCGAAACCTCCGATATCAGACGGTAACGCCGGAATTCGTAGCGGAAATCGAGTCCCAGAGAAGTTTGCCGGGCATTGGCATTCAACCCGTTGCGGTCGGAATAGAATGAAGCCCCGATGACCGGCCCCTTGTGTCCGAACTCGCCGATCAGCCGCGTTCCCATCCCTTTATTGGCGTTATCGTCCTGTTCATAGGGATATTGGCCGCGACCATTCGATACAAACAGTTGATATTTGAATTTGAAAGAGCCCGGGTGCCATGTTCCGAGAAGTTGAGCACCAAGGCTGAACTTGGCATAAAACCGTTGCATTCGGCCCTGCGGGCTTTGGTGTTTGCCGTATATGGACTGCGGCAGGATCGTGGTATCGTAAGCCGGCGCTACATCGTGAATCTCATTGTAAATCCCGTATGGCGTCAAGAATTTCCCTAACCGCAATACGAACAGGGAGGAAAACCGGTATTCAAACCAGGCTCTTTCAAGCCGTACAAACCCACCTGCCAGACTTTCTCCGGCCTCCACTTCCATTTCAGAGCGGTGCTCAAACTCAATCTCGCCAAAGAGCCGGGCCCGCGGGGAGAGCAAAACATCGCCGAACAGATTGAAATGGTGCAGGTCGAATGTCCCCCGACGGGCAACGGAATCCTGTGTGCCCCATCCCGCTTCCAGTGTTAAGAATCCATGCGGTCCGATAAACTCCTGAGCCAGCAGCGAGCTACAAGACCATGCCGCAAACAGACAGAAACCCCAAAAAGCTCGTATCATTTAATCCATTTCCTTATTATCCATTGAACAACGATAACGCAAGTGCGTATAATATTTCCACAAAAATCTTTTGAAGATATTCATTTCAAAAGTAGAAAACATTTAAAAATTTTTTAAGGAAATAAATATCAATTAATATAACCGAAATGATGCATAAAAAACAATGCCGGAATGCCCTTCAGGGATTATACAACCCGCTACAACCACGCCTCAGCCGCCTGATTAAACTTGCTTTATTGAATCGATTTTATTATTTTGAATACCTCAGTGCAACATTTGCACCGGATTTCCGTCTTTTGAAAGAACGACTCATCCAGATAGTCTTGCCATACGGGGCGATGTTTCACGCAAGTTATCGGGTGCGAATATCTCGAATTTATGCATAGGCATACATGCTGGCAAAGAACCTAAAAACCTTTTTTCTTTTTTTGATTTTTACCCAGATATTCAGTATGGTGTTTTGCGGGGACATTGATTGTCTGGAAGGCGGGGTGTCCAAAAATTGTGATGCAGTATTGTGCAGCATTTTGGACAAACACACCCCGGCCGATCCATTTACCGCCACGCAAAATACCGATACCGAAGAAGACTGCCGCTGTGTCTGCCACGTGCTTTACAGCATCACCGAAGCGGAACTTGAGCAAGGCATTATCGTGGTTTCCCCATATTTCAATTTTGATCCGACCCTGTCCATTTTCCCCCCGATTCAGCAAGTCTTTCGTCCCCCGCTTACCTGAGCATACCTTCTGCCGCCGCTGACACACCATGCGGCAACCATCGCGAAGCCGGTATGTGCGCGTTTTTTCGGTGTGCGCGATTGGTCATCGAGTGAATTCTGATCTTAAATCCATCCAGAGCTGTATTCAAGACCCAAACTCGACCGTTCCTGATTAAAACGGTGCAATGGACGAAAGGGGCTTTCCACAAACGCGAAAGAGGCCCCGTATTGGTTCACGCGCAGAAGTGGAATGAGAAGAGCCCAAAAAACAATCTATTGTAGTTTCCCGATCTCGATGGAAAGAGACGGACGGGAATTTTCCGTAATGCCATTTTCGGAGAACGGAACCAGTAGGACAATTTTTCAGGATGTTTCATCCAATTTAGAAGTTAAATGATGTAAAACGGTGAACCTTAGGCGTGTTATTCATTGAAAAAAGGAGCCTTATATTATGATGACCCGATT
>WFVT01000396.1 GCA_015491485.1 Candidatus Zhuqueibacterota bacterium | reverse complement strand
GATTTACCACAAAGGCATGATGAGCATAAAAACAAAATAACAGATCAAAACCGTATTTTGAAAGAATATTTCAAGCCGCAACGCGGCTTTACAACTCAGCCTGGGGTAACACCCCGGGAAAATGGTCATCCCATCATCATCAAGCCCTGAAGGGGCTCCACCAATCAATTAAATTGCCGAATTGCATCGTCTATCTAAACGCAGCGTATCTGGGTTGAGCCCTTTCAGGGCTCATGATTTCTGGCTTCCTATTACCCCGGGATGCGCTGCGCGATCCCGGGCTACGGGGTTCAACGCCTTCGGCATGGGGACCTACATCATCAAGCCGCAACGCGGCTCCATAACCCAGCCCGGGGCAACGCCCCGGGATAATGGTCACCCCATCATTCATCAAGCCCTGAAGGGGCTCAACAAAAAGGTGAACATCATTCGTTCAATCCCACACATACCGTTCATCCATTTTGATACCATATTTTCGGCATAACCGCCGAAACTCATCCTGAAACGTTTCTTTCTTATGATGCTCGGCCTGGTTTTCAATATAATTTTGTACCTGAGAAACATGTGACGGACTTATCGAAAATACGCCATATCCAGCCTGCCAACCAAAAGACAACAAATTGGGATTTTCCTCTTTAATCCATTTCGACGATGAACGTTTTAGGTCACGAATAAAATCCTTTACTGCAATGTTTTTCGAGAACCGCACAAGGAGATGCACATGATCTTCTATTCCACCGATTCGGATCGACGGACATCCAAGATTTTTACAAATGCCCGCCATGTAACCATAAAGCTTCTTCCTGAAAACACCATCCGAAAGATATGGCTGACGATTTTTCGTTGAAAACACGATATGCAAATAGATTTGTGACAGAGATTGAGGCATGGATACATCCTCGGTTGAGCCCCATCAGGGCTCATTGCATTTTATGGCTCTCTGATTCTGAATTATGATGATTGCAATGCGCCCTGCTCACTCGTTATCCATTTCATCCCTTAATCGTATCTGTGCGGTGAAGAGCACCTCGGCAATAGCAACTCATGAGGCCGCACTTTGCAATGGCTTTGAAGCTGCCGCAAGGCTCTCAATCTGCTCCAAATTTCATACTTACCGGCAGACCCGAAAAATTCCAAATTTTCCCGACTAGCCCGAGGCCTCCGGCCGAGGGCGCGGTGCTCGGCGAGGACGTCTTCGCGCCTTTAAAATCAACCTGTACTTCACCGGGCGGATACCTTTAATCATTACTCGCTATAATCCTGACCTGCCGAAGCCAGCGCTTCCCGGCGATTCAACTCCAATGCTTCTCTTCGTGTAATCGCCAGCGTTTCTTTCAGCTCCTCCAACGTCCTTTCCTGGCAATTCATTCCCGGAATCTCCTCGATCCATCCAATCCACCAATCCCCTTCCTTTTTGATGACGGCGGTATATTCTTTTTGCATGGCTACATCCTTTTGTATTTTCTTTTTGATTTAAACCAAAAATTTCTCCGCGCTCTCAGCGGTTTTGTAGAAATTCCCCATCTTGGAATTTGACAATCACCCGGACCAGCCGTGTCCAAACGGCCCCTTCCTTTTGGGCTCTTTGTGACTTTGTGGTGAACTCACTTTTTCGTTCCTATCCGCACCATCACCGCCGCATAGCCGCCCGGATCGTTCAAAAGGCCATCCAGCAGAACACGCATAATATAATAACTTTTCAACGAAATGCGAACGGAAGAATCCGCCGGCGACTGCACCGAGGCACGCACCAGCCGGTTGTCGCGATCCAGCACCACTTCCACACCATCCCGCTGCCAGCGGTACTCACCACGATCCACATCGAAGACCAGCCGGTGCTCCTCGCCACCGATGCGGCCGTGCAGCGCCAGCGGCGGCTCGAAATAAAATCCATCCAGATGCGAAAAATCACGGTACGATGCCTCGCTCAGGAAAAACCGCGGCTTTTCAATATACGGTCCGCCGTACTCGGGACAGTATGTATCGCAATTGCCGCAGTCGTTGCAAAAATCCGCCAGATTGGCGATTTGGCGCTCCTTTTTGAGCACGAACGGCTCGCCCGGCACCGGCTTGGCTTGACCGTTGCGCACCTGCAAATCCAGCGTCGTCCATTCCAACTGGCCAGTGGTGATGGAAAAATTCGCTGCATTGGGACACACCGGCAGGCATTTGTCGCAGGTAATGCAATCAAACAGCGTCAGATGGCTATCGATTTTCGGCGGTTCCTTGCGGTTCATTTCCTTTTTATAGCGCGGATCGCGGTGGAGTCCGGGCACATACCGCCCGGCATTGATCATGCCCGCCTCGGCCAGCGACTCCACGCCGGCGCGACGCTTGATGAACTCCGGAAGCGTGCGGCAATCGAGCTGTTCCATGGCCTTCTGCAGATGCCGCATATAATCGAACATGCGCGTGTAGCCGCCGGTTTTGAGCAGGTCGGTGCACACCGTCACCGGAACCATGTTGCAGGCCAGGGCATCGGCGACGTTGTGTTTGGTGATGCCGGCGGAAAACGACACCGGAAACTCCGGCCCCATGGCCTGACGGAAGCGGTGCATAGCGTGCATGGCCAGCACGTGCAGCGGCGCACCGGAAAGGTACATCACCTCGTCCTTGAAAATGCGATCGTGATTTTTCACCACCAGGGTGTTGGTGAACTTTGCGCCGACGGTGACGCCGTAGTCCGCGGCAAAGGTCTGCAGTCGTTTCATCATCGCCACGCCGTCGTCGAACTGCAGGTCCTTTTCGAACGCCTCCGGATCGAGGATGATTTCTTGGTAGCCCAGCTCCTCGTGCAGCATGTGCTCCACGAAATCATAGCCCAGAACCGTCGGATTCATTTTCACGATCACGTGAAACCGGTGCTCACGGATCAGATGCTGCACGATGGATTCGATCTCTTCGCGCGGACAGCCGTGGAAGGTGGACAGGGTCACCGAACTGGAGATGTGCGGATCGATATCCACAGCCTTCAGATGCGCAAATTTGGCCGGCAGCGAATCGAGCAGCGCATCGATGGCGGCGCCGGCATCTTTCATGCCCTCCAGCCATCGGTGCATGCGCGGCGATGCGATGCCTTCGAGATCGTAGCCCACGGAGATGTCGAAAATGGTGCGGTAAAACGGATCGCCTTTGGGGATGCCCAGGAGCTCCATCTCCTCGATGAGCCGCAGCAGCACCCAGGCGGTGACGTACTCGCGGTAGGAATCTTCGAGCCGCAGCTCCTGCGACCACTCGATATTGTAGCCCACATTGCGGATATCGATGCAGGGTCGGGGAATATCCAGTTGATCGAGAATCTGCACGGTTTTCAGTTCCATGATGCGGCCGCCGCCGAGAAAGGAGAGCACGATGTTCTGCGCCATTTGCGTATGCGGTCCGGCAGCCGGCCCCAGCGGCGTTGCGGCCTCGCGGTCGTGGAAGCGCACGGAGAAATCGTAGCCGGGAAAGCCGAGAAACATCTTTCGTTTTGGATAGCCGTAGATGCTCTCCCGCGCCGAAAACTCGGACACAATCGCTTCCAGATGAGTGGTCAAATCAACCCCGCGCAGCTCGGCCATGGTGGTTCAGGTCTCCGTGGTTTGGTACAATTGTAGAGCCCTAACGCAAAAGCGCCAGGGCCACAAAAGAAGTCCTACCTTTGATTTTTCGAATAGCTCATCCGGTCCAAGTGAATCATGGAACACGGATAAAACGGATGACGTGGATGTTCACGGATGTTGTTCATAATTTGGAAAGCAATCAAAGTAACTAACAGTACAAAGAGTATTTCTTTGCCATGTCGCAAGGGGGATTGCTTCGCCGCCGCCGAATGGCGGAGTCTCGCAATGACAAGCGGTGGCCAGAAGAGTTGCTATCAATCATCCGTGTTTCATCCGCGTGCATCCGTGGCCCCTAAAATAATCGGTTTTAATCTGTCAAATCAGTGGGCCTCGAAAGCCTTATTATTTTTATAAATCCCACTTTTTATATCTTTTCTATTTGCTAATGATCAACAGTCACAAATACAGATTAATTCTTTGTTTTCATTTAGGCAATTCGATTTTTCTTTGTACTCTTTGTGCCTTCGTGGTGAATCCACTCATTCATAAAACCTCTCCCACATCCGCTTCGCCACCGCCTTCGCCTTTGCCGCAATCTCTGCCTCGTCAATGCCCTCGATCACCTTGTTCCGCATCACGACCCGGCCGTGGATGATGGTCGTGTCCACCGCGCTGTCAGCGATGCCGAACAAATAGTGGCCCCAGACGTTGTCGGCGGTCATCGGTGTGGGCGGGAAGTAATCGACAAGAATCAGATCGGCCAGGTAGCCCGGCGCAATACGGCCCACTTTCTGGCCACTCACGCGATAGTAAATTTCCGGATTGTTCTGCAGCAGCATCGCCTGAATCTCATTCCAGCCCGCGTTGGGATCGCGCAGATCATGCTTGTGCAGCCACATGGCGGTGCGCACGTCGCTGGACATGCCCGGGGACATACCATCTGTGCCGAGTCCCAGCAACAGCCCGCGCTGCAAGAGGCCGAAGACATCGGTGCGACCCACGGCGTTGTTCATGTTCGATTGCGGATTGTGCGCCACCATCGTGCCGGTCTGCGCCAGCAAGTCCTTCTCGGCTTCGCTCAAATGGATGCAATGCGCCGCGATGGATATTTCCTGTAATATCCCGAATCGCTGCAGCCGCTCCACTACGCCGGCGCCGTATTTGTCCTGTGTTTCCTGGCCGTCCACCGGATCTTCCAGCACGTGAATATGGCAGCCGCGCTCCAGTGAGCGACTCAGCGCCGCGGCCTGCTCCAGCGTGTCGTCCTCCAGCGTAAACGACGCATGCAGTCCCACCATGCCGTCGAACGGATGATCCAGATTGGCTGCCTTAGTCTGCCGGCATTTTCGGATGTAACGCTCGTTTTCGCGCAGGCCCGCCCGGGCGTTTTCCTTCCCGTGCCGGTCTGACGTCTCGTAGCAC
>WFVT01000395.1 GCA_015491485.1 Candidatus Zhuqueibacterota bacterium | reverse complement strand
CGCGACGGTGGCGCCGAACGTGGTGATGTTGATGGCCCGCAGGCGGATGTCGCGCTCGGAGGCCACCGCCCGCAGCTCATCCAGCATCCATTGCTCGATCGCCGTCACATCGTCGGCAAGCAGGCCGTGCCCCGGCGATTGCTCGGAGATTTCCACCTCGCGGATGCGCATCACCTGCAAGGACGCATCGAACAGCACGGCTTTTTTGTTGGTTTTGCCGACGTCGAAAGCCAGAACGGCTTCTTCCATGATGCTCTGCGGATTTATTCGGGTTTGATGAAATGCACATCCCACACGCCGCGGTGATCGCGCAACCCCTGCTGCTCGAACTTGGTCAGCGGCCGCCACTCGGGCCGCGGCGCAAAACCTTCGGCACTGTTGCGCAAAAGCGGCTCGGCTTCCAGAACCTCAAGAATCTGCTCGGCGTAGTCCTGCCAGTCGGTGCAGATATGGACGTAGCCGCCGGGCGCGAGTTTTTGTGCCATCAGGCGCACAAACGGCGGCTGGATCAGGCGGCGTTTGTGGTGCCGCTTTTTGGGCCAGGGGTCCGGGAAAAAGATATGGATACCGTGCAGGCTGTTATCCGGGATCATGTGCTGCAGGACTTCCACCGCGTCCCAGTGCATAACCCGCACGTTGGTGAGGTTGCGCTCCTGAATCCGGCGCAGCAAGCTGCCCACCCCGGGTTTGAACACATCCACGGCCAGGTAGTCGATCTCCGGGTGCTGTGCGGCGATTTCCGCGGTGGCCTCGCCCATGCCAAAGCCGATTTCCATCACCACGGGGGCTTCACGGCCAAACACGTCGGCGAAATTCAGCAGCGATTCCTGAAACGGGATACCGTACACTGGAAATAGCGTTTCGTAGGCGCGCTTTTGCGCTTTGGTGATTTTGCCGCGGATGACAAAGCTGCGCACCTTGCGCAGCGGTTTCGTCGGCGAAGGAGACGCGGCCGGCGATTGCGTTTCCATCGTGTTTAATGACTCCTGTATCGGTTCTCTCTTCGATTAGGGGCTCGCAGGATAAGAAATTAGGCAAATTGCGGGGAAAAATCAAGCCAGGGAGAAAATAATCGACTATTCGTCGTTTTCACGCCGAGAGCAGGTTCACATGATTTTTATGAGCCACGGATGCATGGTAGCACAAGCTTCCAGCTTGTGTTTGCGGAGAGAAGGCACTGATTTGTAAACTTTCAACGAATTTTTGCAGATAGAAAACGAGTATGCATGAGTGAAATGGTTTGCCTGTTTACGCCGTTCGGATTCGGCATCGAATGTTTGGCCAGTCTGTCATTGCGAGGAGCAAAGCGACGACGCAATCTCAAATGTTCAAATGATGCGCGTTTGATGATAATCTCTCGCCGAGGCGCAGAGCGCGCAAAGGGTTTTCATAGATTTATGGGTTCGGCTGAATCATCGCCATTCCCCAATCTGTAATACAATGTTTTTATGAGCCACGGATAGACGCGGATGAAACGCGGATTGATCTGGTCAAAACGCAAATAAAAAATTTCTGAATTGAGGCTGAAGACATCGGTTTCACTCATGATGGTTTCTTTTTGTCGTTCGTATCCGTGGCTATCAGCGTTATCCCTATCATCTGTGTTCGCTTTTATTGTTCTCTCGCCGAGGCGCAGAGTGCGCAGAGGCTTTTCCTGAATGGAACACGGATAAATCGGATGACGCGGATGATGACGGATTTTATCGGTATGAGTTCTGAGAAGTAGAGGTGAAAGGCTCCCCGTTTTCGGCTTCAAAACATCCTGTTGATCAGGTCAATCCCGTCGAAAGCCGTTTTTTTGACTGGATATACAAGATTTGCGGGATGGGGTTGCTACACCAGGGAGGCATCGGCGGCGAAGGCAAAAATCTCGCCGAGGAACAGAGGATTTTTATTGATGAATGATACTGCGCTTTCGGGGCGCCGCCATTCCCAAACCTGACATGAAATGATTTTTTATCAGCCACGGATTGACGCGGATGAAACGCGGATGCATACAATATTGTAGCACAAGCTTCCAGCTTGTGACGGCGGTAAGAATGTACTAATTTGCAAACTTTCCACGAATTTTTGCAGATAGAAAACGAGTAGGCATG
>WFVT01000394.1 GCA_015491485.1 Candidatus Zhuqueibacterota bacterium | reverse complement strand
ATCCGGGAATGATCCGGTATCGGATGGAATTCTGGGTAATCCGCGCTTGGGCAGTGTTTTAATCGGTCTCGGCGGTGGCGACTCGGGCTCAATGGCCCCTGCCTCGTCTTTTTGACCGTCCGCCTCCGGAGAAGTCGCTGCTGCGGATTCCTCGGCCGGGATCACCTTTTCATCGGTTTCCGGTGCGACCTCGCCGTCCTCTGATTTCCGCGGTGAAAGCAAATCGATATCGATCGTCAGGTGGTTGTTTGCCAGTGCTTCCTCTGCATCGACTTCGTCTTCCTTCTCGGCTGATTCCTGATCGAACCCCTCCGGCACGGCTTTGGGGATATTCGGAATCAAGATTTCATCCGTCGGCTCATCATCATCTCCTCCCACCGGATCCAACGCACTGGACGGCTCACCGGGCTGGAATTTGGCAATTGCCGCTAAAATGTCCAGATCCGGCCGGAATGCATTGATGGCCAACGGCTCCGGATAGCTCAGAGTCTCCTGCCGCTCCGGTGGTGAAGATGAAGCATCGGCGCCGCTGTGCTGCGTAACCGCCTCCGTTTCTGTATGGACCGAAACCGTCTCTCGGCCGGGCTCCTCATCGGAAGCGATAGGACTGCCGTTGGAACCGGTGCTTCCCGCCGACATTTCCGCTACCGTTTCCGATTCCCGGGAGACATTGGCTGTTTCCGTCGGCCGGGGTTCAGGCGGAGGCGCAGTTAATGGTTCCGGTGAAACAGGTTCCGGCGCTTCGTTGACTGCAGGCTTCTCCAGAGCCTCCTCCGTTGTGTCCCGGGATTCCTCGGCTTTCGAAAGTTTTTCTTCGTTTACGTCTTCGTCAAGTTCAATCTGTTTCGCCCAATCGCGAATATTAAAAACCGTTGAAGCGCCGTTTTCCGGTGCCCCGGGCTGCTGTGCTGCACCTTTTTCGCTGTCGGCTTCTTCTTTCTCCGGCCGGGCTTTGGACTTGTCTTTTTCAACATCCGCGATTTTGATTTCCGCCGGCTTCGCTTCAGCGGCGCTGCCCGGCTTGATAAAGCCCTGCTGATAAAGCTTTACCAGCCGTTCCAGGGTTTTAAGATCATCGTACGAGCTTTCATCGATGATTTGCATGATGTCGCGCTTGCCGTCGATCAAGGTCAAAAACTTGGCGGCTTCCGCGCTCAGCTCTTTTTTACTCAGGATCTTGCGGAAGTTGTCGGTCAGCACAAACGTGGTTTCCGGCGACGGCAGCATCTTGAACAGTTTTTCCCGTTCTTCGATGCGCTTAAATCCGTGAAGTAATAATCCTAAATTGCTCACGGAAATGGTATCCTCGACCTGGACATCCTTGAAAGTCATAATAAAATGGCCCCGCCGCCAGGGCAGCATCTGATACACTGCTTTTTCTGCTTTCAAGGTTCCGAGTGTGGCGTGCACCACAGCGCCGTTCCGAAAATAGATTTCGCCGTTCTTGTTGTTTTCATTATACACGTTCAGCACGCCGGTCTTGCGCTCGACACCGAAATTTTCAATCAGATCGGCCACGCTGTACTCTTCCAGCCGGCCGACCAATTTGCGCGTCGGCTCCACATCGTCCTGCCGCATTCGCTCCATCCGGCGCAGGATCATCCGTATCCGGGCCACCACCTCTTTGACATGCAGCGGCTTAATCATGTAATCTTTGACACCGCCACGCAAACTGCGTACCCGGTCCTGAATTTCTCGGCGGTTGGTTAAGAACATAATTGGGATGGAAGCGGTCGTCGGCTCCTGTTTTATCCGTTCCAGGAGCTGAAAGCCGTCCAGCTTCGGCAGGCTTACCTCGGATAGAACGAGGTCCGGACGCTCGGTATAGACTTTCTCCCAGGCTTCCTGACCATCGACGGCTGTGAGGACAGTAAACCCGGATGCTTCGAGCCCTTCTCGCAAAATTTGCAGATTTTTCGGGTCCGCATCAACGACAAGAATAATAGGATTTTCCATCATTGGAAGTCAGATTTGCTCTCAGGGAGGTTATGGGTGAATTCAAAGCAAATCTAAAATAAACACATTTATAGGTACAGTCAAGTAAATTTTGAAAGGGGCAATGGGTACCAGGACAAAATTCGAAGAACCCGGACTGAATTTGACGAAAACTTCATACAATTTCCCTACAGCCCGAGAACGGGAGCCACACGTATCGGCGTTTGACCGCGCGGAGCATCCATGATTGCGAGAAGAAAAGGGGGAGGCCTGATATGACCCGAAAAGCAGCAGCGCCTCGTTCCTTAAGACTGCACGTCCGCTTCCAGCGTCTTGGCGAATTGAACGATTTTAGGACTCGGTTGTTCGCTCATTTCCCGCTCAAGGATTTCATAGAACAACCGAATCCGTTTCACGATTTCCCCGCAGCGAGTACACATTAGCATGTGCAGCTCGAATTCGCGAAAAACTTTTGGAAATTTGTGCGCCCTCAGCAACAGTTCCTCAATCGTCCTGGCGCTGGGGCACTCATCCTGCAGCCGCCTGATTCTGTTCAATTCTTGCATGTGATTTTACGCGCCTGATTATGTATGTTGCTTGCTTCCTGTCACACTTGAATATACAAACATACATAATCGTTGGCGTAAAATCAAAGCAAATCTTTTAGGTACTCACGGTACCATTTTTTAGTGAGCTTTCCCAGATACTCGAAAATCGTTCGCTCTTCCCGGCGATACTGTTTTTGGGTCAACTCAGGCATATATTTACGCAAGTGCCGATAATAGCTTTCGATTTTCTTGCTGTGCGTGATATCTTCCAGCACATCGGCCAGAGTCCGGTAATAGATGTCGCCCTTTTGTGGACTGATTTTACCGGAGGCGACATACTGCTTCTCGATTTTCGCCCGGACCTTACGCAGCACATTTTGTTTTGCCTGATTGATCTCTTGCATTTTCACATAGTCAAACGATGACTTTTCCTCGATCTGCGCGAGCAGCCGACTGCGAACCACTTCCAGATTGGTATGCCGGATCAGCCTGGCAATGATATCGGTTGGCAGGCAATTTTGATAGCGTTCGTCCTCAGCCACAACCCGAAGCATTTTTCGGATACTGGTGGAAACGTGATCTTTTGGATTGTAATCATCCAGATACGCCATTCGCAGCACTTTTTCCGGGATGGTGGGCTTGTCTTTCCGCAAATAAACCGGGTCGATTTCCTCTTCTTTTTTCTCATACGCATAACCATCATAGCCGTTTTCCCCGGCGGCTTCGACCCCGGCAAAAACCTCTTTGCGGAAAAACACGTACTCCTTGCCCATTTCGCGGAAAGTGCCCAGATCCTTGGCGTTTTTCACCGCAACGCGGATATTGCGGATGATCTTCGCCCCCTCAGGATCCCGTTCTTTAAAAATGCGAGAAAGCTCCTGTTTGGTTTTTTTGATCACCAGGCGACGTAACAGGATGAGGAGTTCAACAGAATCAGGCGGCGGGGTTTGCTCCAAATGCGGTTCAAAATAGCGTTTGAGCTGAATAAAATCACCATGCTCGTTGCGCATAAAAAGACCGGCAACACAATCGATGGCCATGTCTTCAAGCTCATTGCTGCGTTCACGTCGTTCCCACCGAATGTGCTTGCCGATGATCTCCTGGTACTTCAGATAACTCAGCGATATTTTTTGAACCAGGTTGACAAAACTGATCAACTCCTGCTGTGTATAATCCCCCGAACAAATGCGCGGAATAAGCCGATGAAGGTTCTTGCTGTCCATGTTGCCCATTCTTTATGATGCGTGAAAATCCCCAGTTGATTTGTCAGGCGACCTTCAAGCAAATTCTATACCACCTCATCGATAGAAATGCGTTGTAAAATTTTAATTTTAAGCTTAAAAATAATACAAATTGATAACATTTTTCACCGAAGGACTCTTTTCCTGTACTTCCGTGAAACATTGTATCAACTTGAGACTGCATGAACGGATTTTCTACCAATCGCTTTCAATCTAATTGGGGAACATATTCGCTAAAGATTTTGAAAAATAGGCCGAAAGAACGGGATGGCTTCCAGGTTGCCCATACGTTTGATGGTGCGTTCCCCTTCAATTTGTCCCGGAAAAATGTTACAATTCGTACAAATCCTCTGTCTTTGCCCCGAGAGAAGGTTGATGCTGAATTGGAAATAGGAGGTTATGGAGATTAAGGTAGGAACCGACTGATCCTGACAGCGACACGTCGATGCGAATTCCCCCACACCTGTCATATCAGGCTCAATGAGGTTCAATCACATTCAGGCGTTTCGGGGGGACTCCAACAAACCAACAAAAGTAGATAAACAAAAAAGGGCCGTCCACCCACATTTTCTCCCTTTATGCCGTATGCTTCTATCGGATACCCAAAGACATTGACTTCAGGATTTCCGATCGCAGCATACGGAAGGGATACTCACGTTTTTGGACCGCCCGCAATTGGCCTTCTGGTCAAACAATCTTTATGGATTGACGCTATTTATTGACCATCGGGAGGCCGTATTTCTTGGCTTTACGATAAATGGTTGCCCGGCCGATACCGAGCTTCTTGGCCGTTTTAGAAATATTCCCTTCACATTCGAGGAGCGCCTGCCGCAATGCTTCCTCTTCCAACTTTTCAATCCAGCTCGAAAGCGTGCTTTCTTTTTCGTACACTTTGCGCTCCCCGATGGCGCGTACATTCTGGGGCAAATCTTTCGGCGTAATCTCGTTACTGTTGGCTAACAGCACCGCACGCTCAATGGCGTTTTCCAGCTCACGGACATTGCCGGGCCAGTGATAATTCATCAGCAATTCCATGGCATCGGGAGCGATGCCTTCGATGTTCTTGTTTTCCTGCTTGGCGAATTTGTCCAGAAAGTGTGCAGCCAAAAGCGGAATATCTTCCTTGCGTTCACGTAGAGGGGGCAGTTTGATGGGAAAAACCGAAATCCGGTAGTATAAATCCTCCCGAAACGAGCCGTTTTTGACGGCCTCCTCGAGATCCACATTGGTGGCGGAAATGACCCGCACATCCACTTTGACCAGTTCGTTGCCGCCCACGCGTTCAAATTCACGTTCCTGCAGAACACGCAGCAACTTCGCCTGAGTCACCTGGGTCATCAGGCCGATTTCATCCAGAAAAATGGTGCCGCCGTTGGCCACTTCAAACTTGCCGATGCGCTTTCCCGTGGCACCGGTGAACGCGCCGCGCTCATGCCCGAACAACTCGCTCTCTAACAGCGATTCCGGCAGCGCGGAACAATTGACGGCCACGAACGGCTTGTTGGCCCGCTTACTCTGATAGTGAATCGCGCGAGCGATCAGCTCCTTCCCCGTGCCGCTTTCGCCCTGAATCAAAACCGTGACATTGCTGTCGATGATTTTTTCCATGGCACGGAACACTTCCTGCATTTTGCCGCTCTGGCCGACGATATTATCGAAATGATATTTTTTCTTCAGTTCCGTGCGCAGTTCATCCACTTCCCGCTTCAGCGAGCTGGTCATCAGGGCATTTTTTACCGTCACCAGCAATCGATCCGCCGGAAACGGCTTGGTGATAAAGTCATACGCGCCCAGCTTCATGGACTGCACCGCTTTCTCAATGGTCCCATGAGCAGACATCATGATGACCGGAATACGCGGGTCTTCATCCCGAATGCGTTTCAGGGTCTCAATGCCATCGATACCCGGCATCTGGATATCCAACAAAACCAGGTCAGGAATTTCTTCGCGAATGGCTTTCAGGCAGGATTCACCATTGAGGGCGGTGCGGACTTCGTATTCTTTGGTTTTCCGCAGATTGATTTCAATCATCTTACAAATATTCTTGTCGTCATCCACGACAAGAATCGAGTACTTCGGCCTGCTCACGCGATCAACTCCACGGTTTGATGTTCCTGATGATGGTAAAGGTGGCCATTCAAATTTAAAACAGCGCCGCCGTTTCTTTCGATAACTCTTTGCATTTCAGCGTTTAAAATACAAAAAACCCCTCTGTATCGCAAGAAATTTTTAATTGGCCATTTTTATAAAAAGATCAAGAATTTAAAATGGGCTTTCATCCGCCCGTGGAATGCCTCTGCTGTTCTTTTGCCGGCTGGCAAATCATTTATCCAAAATCATCGCAAGGGCCTACCGGTTCCGGCGGCTTACGCCTGCGCCGAAGACCCTACGCCAGCCGCTTCCGCACCTCTTCCACAAATGTTTTTACAACTTCAGCCTCTATCTGCACGCCGATATCCAGCACCCAAACGGTTCCTTCATCCGGTTGTATAAGGGATTCGAGCCGCATCCAATCTTTCGCCGTGGTCACAATCGCATCAGCCCTGAAATCACGAATTTGGTGTTGCAAGGTCTGCCAATCCGTTTTTGTGTATTTGTAATGATCCCGAAACGCGGATTTTTTCAGGATATTCGCCTCTAAGCGCTCCAGCATCGTGAAAAAGCGTTGCGGCTGGGCGATGCCGGCCACAGCAATCACCCGGGCTTTCTTTAAAATGTCGGTCGAGTGCCGGGTCTGGTTTAGGGGTTCCCAAACTGAGACCGGTTCAAATTGAATCCGAAAGACGCGTCCATGAAAATGTCGCTTTGCCCGGGAGGGCAGTTCGTTACCGGTGTTTCCCAGCCAATGCGCGCGCCGGAGCGATCGCAACGGCTCCCGGAAATAGCCTGCCGGCAACAAAAACGGCGCCCGGCGGTACTGCTGCGGATCAAACAGCACCAAATCGAAATCACGGCGCAGCCGCCGGTGTTGAAAGCCGTCATCCAACAAGATGATCTGCACGCTGTGTTCGCGGATCAACGTGGTTGCCCCGCGTACCCGATCTTCGTCCACGAGTACCGGCACGTGTCGCGTGCGCAGGGCGAGCCAGTACGGTTCATCGCCGGATTCGAGGGGAGAACACAGCGGACCGTCGCCGCGGGAAACCAGCACGCTGCCGCGGCTTTGGCGGCCGTAGCCCCGCGACAGGATGCCCACACGGTATCCGGCGCGGGACAGGGTTTCGCTGAGGAATTGCGTCACCGGGGTTTTTCCCGTTCCTCCGACCGAAAGATTGCCGATACTGATCACCAGCGCATCCACCGAATAGCTTGGCAGCCAGCCACGGTCGTATGCCGTATTCCGCACAGCCATCACCCCGCCGTACAGCAACGACAGAGGCCACAGCGCCCATTGCAGCCATTTATGCTCGAAAATAGGCATCAGCCTGGCGTTCCAGTTCAATCATTTTCTGCTCAATTTGTTTTCGGAAGACTTCGAAATCCTCGCCTTCCAGATTCGGTGGCACGGCGATGGGCTCGGCATACATCACCACACTGCGGCTGAACGGCTTCCACAGGTAAAATCGATCCCAGGAGCGAAATTCGATGTACCGGTCGGAGGCATACGTGAGCAGCAGCAGATAAGCGCCGGTTTTGCTGGCCAGTGAAATGGCACCGGGTTTGAACACGTGCCGCGGGCCGGTGGGACCATCCGGCATGATGGCGGCGATTGCCCCCTGTTTCAATGCGTGCAACATCTGCAAGCTGGCGCGTTTGCCGCCGCGCGTACTGGAGCCGCGAATGGTGCCGAAACCGAGTTTGCGGATCGTTCGCGCGATCATTTCTCCATCGCGGTGTTCGCTGACCATCACCTGAATATTCTGATGCCGATGCACGAACACCGGCAACAGAATACGGCCGTGCCACACGCAAATAATGAACGGTTTGCCGCTGTGCTTTAAATTCAAAAAATGTTCCCGCCCCACGTAGGTGATGCGGGTGAGCCGGCTGTAAAACAGGATAAACAACCAGCCCAACCGGGTGGCAAGAAAAAACAGGAGCCGATTTATGAATCTGCTTTTGGGCATACCATCTCCATGGCCATTTTAGCGACACGCTCTGAAGCCCCCGGGGTGCCCAATTTTTCCCGCACGGTTTGCAATCGCTGCCGGATTTCCATCAACTTCTGCGGTTGCTGAAGCCAATCCAGCAACTCCCGGGCAACGATTTCCGGCCGAAAAGCATCCTGGATGAATTCCGGTGCCACCGGCTCGCCGGCCACAATGTTGGCCAGACCGATATGGTCGAGTTTGACCAGCCGCTTGCCGAGGGCATAACTCAGCCGCGACACCCGGTACACAATGATCAGGGGCGTGCCAAAGCACGCCGTTTCCAGAGTAGCCGTCCCTGAAGATACCAGACACACGGTGGCATTTTGCATGATGGCATAAGTGGCGTTTTTTGCCAGCACCGCGCGGACAGCCGGGCTTTGCTGCAAGAACGGACGATAAAACGCTTCATCCAGGTCTGGAGAGATGGAGATCACCACCTGCAAGCCGGGGAGCTGAGTTTGCAAGATCGCCGCCGTGGCAAGCATGTCAGGCAACAACCGGCGCACCTCCTGCTGCCGGCTGCCGGGAAGCAGCCCCAAAACCGGAATCTGATCGGATAAGCCAAATTGATGAAAAAAAGCGGCTTTCGGCATCTCGGGTTGCAGCCGCTCGAGCAATGGATGCCCCACAAACGTGGTTTTGAGTCCGGCATTTTCAAACAGCGGCACCTCGAAAGGAAATACCACAGCCAGGTGGTCGATGATCCGCGCCATCTTCGGAATGCGCCGAGCCCCCCAGGCCCATACCTGCGGCGCGATGTAATAAAGCACCGGCACTCCCAATTTTTTCAGCCGTTCGGCCATGCGCAGATTGAAGCCGGGATAGTCAATAAGAATCGCACAGGCAGGTCGGCGGCGCTGCACTTCGGACTCGATATGCCGGAACACGCGCCGCAAAAACGGCAAGTGCCTGATCACCTCGGTGAATCCCATGATGGCCATTTCACGGGTGGAGTACAATTGCTCCTGACCGGCCGCCAGCATGTGCTCCCCGCCGATACCGAACACGGCATAGTCCGGCAGCAGACGGCGGAGAGCGCGCAGCACCCCGGCGCCGTGCGCATCGCCGGAGGGCTCACCCGCGATCATCAGGATGGACTTTCCGCTGTTCACCCCAGCCATTTCCACCGCAAATAGATGGCCAGACTCAACAGGACATACGTCATCAGCGTATCCCGTTCGGTGCGCAGCGCCCGTTTCCAACTCATCACCTGCACATCATGCTTTTTGAACGGAGTCAGTCGCGGAATAACGCGCGGCACCTGCTTGCGGTATTCGGCGTAAAGCTCGCCGAACGTTTTGCTCAAATATTCTTCTTCCAGTGAAATGATCATGCCGTATTGCAGAAAAAACAGCCCCCAGAACACCAGCAGCATCCAGGGCATCCAGGCCCAGGCCATGACGACCAATCCCGTGCCGAGAAAAAAGTTGCCGAGATACAGCGGATTGCGGACATACGCAAACGGTCCGTGAGTGATCAGTTCGGCGCCGCCGACTCCGCTGGTGGTGCGGGTGGCTCCGCCGGCATGTCGCACCGCCCAGGTGCGGATAACTTCGCCCAGAATTACCAGAACCAAACCAGCCGCGTAGGTTGTGGGGGTGGGATCGGCCAATATCAGCAGGGCAATCAGCAGAGGAATGGGCGTGTAACTGCGGTAATTGAAAAATACTTCACGAATATCCATTCTCACCTCAATCGATCGGTTGGCGTTTGATAATGTCGGCGATTTGCGTGGCCACAGCCAGAGCATTACGGCCGTCTTCCGCCGTTACGTGCGGCTTCCGGCCGGTTACGATCGCATCGACAAACTCTTCCAGCTCAATTTGCAGGGCGTTGCCTTCCGGCGCTTGCAGCCGCTCATAATAAACATACCGGGTGCGCTTGCCTTCCAGTTTTCCCATGATGACACCGGTCTGCTGTTCTTCATCGGGCAGTTGTGCCACCAGACGGAAGCGTTCGGTCAGTCCCTGCAGAAAATCGATGGAAACATAGCTATCCTTTTCAAACAGGCGCATTTTGCGCATCTTTTTTTGTGAGATGCGGCTTGCGGTAACGTTCGCCACGCATCCGTTTTCGAAGGTAATGCGGGCATTGGCAATGTCCGGCTCACCTGAAATGACGGCCACCCCGTTGGCATCGATGCGGGCAACGGGACTGTTGACCAGCGTCAGGATGATGTCGATGTCGTGGATCATCAAATCCAGCACCACCGCCACATCGGTGCCGCGTGGATTGAACGTCGCCAGCCGGTGCGACTCAATAAAACGCGGGTTCAGGGGGACGGTGGACAGGGCGCGCATGGCTTGATTAAACCGTTCGATGTGGCCCACCTGAATCAGGCATCGATTTTCGCGCGCCAGACGGATCAGCTCATCGGCTTCTTGGAGGGAGGAGGTGATCGGCTTTTCGATGAAGACATGCTTTCCCAGCCGCAATGCTTCAGCGGCTACAGAAAAATGTTGCGTGGTCGGAACCACCACATTGACGGCATCGACGTGCGCCAGTAAATCGCGGTAGGTTTCGAATGCACGGCAGCCGGTTTCGCGGGCCACAGCAGCCGCAGTCTCGGGTGAAATATCAAAGACGCCGGCAAGCTGAGCGCGCGGAACATTTTTGTACAGCAGGGCGTGCAAGCGCCCAAGATGGCCCACTCCCACCACACCAACACGAACCGGTTCCATTCCTCACCTCCTTCTCGATGAATTCGCCGCTAAATTTACATGTGCGGTGCAGGGATTGCAACTTCTTTTTAATTTTTAAAATAGAAAGCGCGATTGCCACGGGCTTTGAAGACTGATCATGCCAGGCGCTCAATCCAGGTATCCTTGCGGTGATGGGCACTTCGGCAATAGCAACTCATGAACCTGTCCCTTGCAAAGACTCTGAACCTGCCGCAGGGCTTCCACTCTGATCCCCATTTCATACTGACCGGCTGCCCCAAAAACAAATTTTTCCAATTATCCCGAGGGCCTCCCGCCGGGGTCAGGACGATCGGCGGGGATGCCTTCACCTTGGATTACCGGCGGGGAAGCCTTCGCGCCGTGAAAATCAACCGGCGCTTCGCCGGACGGATATCCAAAAAGCTCGTTTTTGCAAGCGAAAGCATCATCGTTCGTTGCTGGCTGATAAAGGATCGTGAGCTCCTGTCATCGGCGTGAAAACGGCGGACATGCAGCTCCATGCTTTTGTTACTTGACTGTCCGCACCACACGGTTTATATTAGAGCCGTTTTTATTCAAACCGATGGAAATCAACACCGGTTCAGCGACAAGTCCGCCATGGAGCACCGGCGCCGGTGAGTTTAATACGGAGGCCCGACCTTATGAGACCCTGGCCCGTATGGTTCTTTTCCTGCTTCATTTTCGTCATATCCGCCTGTTCAAACGCCCAATACGATCGCGAAATCGAAACCATTTTGCGGTTGGCTGACCGCCGGGTGCCGGTAGATAGCCTGCGCACCTTTTTGCAACACCCCGCGAAACCGGTTCGCAAGCAGGCTATTGTCTCACTGGGTCAAATGCTGGACACCGCCGCCGTGCCGCTGCTGCTGCCGTTTGTCAATGATTCCGATGCCGCGTTGCGGGTGGAAGCGGTTTTTGCACTGGGACAGCTGGGCACGGCCAAAGCCGTCCGTGCACTGCACGAGCGCTGGCGCCGGGAAAAAGATGTCGAGGTCCGGCAAGCCCTGATTCAGGCGCTCGGCAAAATCGGCGGCACCGAATCGCTCGCCGTTCTGCACGAAGCCCTGCGGGATCCGCTGCCGCTGCTCCGCGGTGAAGCGGCGGTGGCGCTGGGCATCATGGGCTACCGAAAACTCCCGCTGCCGTCGCAGGCGGCCGAGCTGGCGCCGCTGTTGCAAGAGACGTTGCCCGAAGTGCGCTGGCGTGCCATGTATGCACTGATGCGATTGTCTGACAGCAGCGCGGTACAGTGGATGATCTCCGGTTTGCGCGATGTGGACGCCCGCGTCCGCATGAACGCCGCCCGTGCCCTCGGCAATATTCGCGCAACCGCCGCCGTCGATTCCCTCACCCCGGTGGCTCAAACCGATCCGGATTGGCGGGTGCGCGTTAACGCGAGCCGCGCGCTGGGCGCCATCGCTCCGGCCGATATCGCCGGTCGCCTGCCATTTGAAGACGATAACGAACACGTGCGTCTCACGGCGCTGCAAGCCCTGGAAACGGCCATCGTGCGGCGCGGGAAGCCCCTGGAGAACCGCGACGACATCCAAACCATGCTTTCAGACCGATTGGCACGGGCGGATTCGAGCTGGCGGGAAGCGGCTGCCGCAGCAAACGCCCTGGCCGTGCTGGCCGGTCCTTCGTCTTTCGCCCGGCTGCTCGAACTGGCCGGCCATCCGAATCCGTATTTCCGGGCGCGACTCGCCGAAGCTCTGGCGAAAACCGGCCATCCGCAAGCGGCTCAGGAATTGCAAACCCTGTATCAGGCCGGGCCCGGCGTTGTCAAAGTGCAGGTGCTGTCTGCGCTGTCGCGGCTGCCATTCGGCCAGCGCTTGCCTCTGTATCGGCTGGCGCTTTCCGAAAACGACGCCGTGCTGACGGCGATCGTGGCGGGACAGATGGCACAGGCCCCAAAAGCCGCGCGGGCGCTCGCTGATCTGCTGCTGGCAGCGTTCAAAACATTGCCTGCCCCTGTGGATGTGGAAGCGGCGGCGATGATTTTCGATGCGTTTGCAAAGCTCAAAATACAAAAAGCCGTCCCGCTGCTGGAAGCCCAATTGAACGTGCCGGACAGGCCTTATGCCCGGGCTGCAGCCCGTGCGCTCGAACAGCTCACCGGCCGCACGTACGCCGACCGGCTGCCGCGGGAAACCCGGCCGCATCAAAAATTTACTCTGGCGGACATCAAAGCATTACGGGGGCGGGTGGCGGTGGTGAATACCGAAAAGGGGGCGATTGAGATTCAACTGTTCCCCGATGATGCGCCACTGACGACGCTGAATTTTGTGCGCCTGGCCCGGCAGGGCTTTTTCAACGGCCTGAATTTTCACCGGGTGGTGCCCAATTTCGTCATCCAGGGCGGCGATCCACGCGGGGATTCCTGGGGATCGCCCGGGTACAGCATTCGGTCTGAATTCAACCGGCGCCGCTATTTCCGGGGCATGGTCGGCATGGCCTCGGCCGGTCCGGACACCGAAGGCTGTCAGTTTTTCATAACCCACAGCGAGCAGCCACATCTCGATGGCCGCTACACCCTTTTTGGCCGTATCATCCGTGGCCGTGACGTTCTGGACGCCATCCAGGTGGGTGACCGCATCCTATCGGTGGAAATTCGATGAACGGACGCCGCATGCAGACGCAACCGTAAGGTCGCCCGCAACTGCCGGCTCCGCACCCCCGCTATGATCGCCTAAAAAGCGTTCATTGCACGGCGGTTATTCTCGAAAACTACGGTTCATGACAACTTCAGCAACAGGAGGTATCGCATCAGGATGAACACCCTAAAGCTTGTTCTCGTATCCGCGTTACTGCTTGTCACTCTGCAAGCCTGCCGTTCCACCGAACCCGCCGGTGGTCATCAACCTCGCCGGTTCGATCCTTCCAAATCCGATCCGCGCGCAATGGCATGGGCGGAAAAGGTCATGCACGTTGTGGGCGCCGACGAAGCCTTCCGGCGGATCCGATACATCCGGTTTCACTTCGTGCTGCGTGAACGCGACACCGTGCGTGTGGATCGGGCGCACTGGTGGAACCGGCAAACCGACGACTACAAAATCGAATGGTTCGATGCGATGAAAAACCAATATACGGTGCTGCTCAATCTGAGAAGCGGCGACGGCAGCGTCTGGTTTAATCGCAAACCGGTCGCCGATTCGCTCCGCTCGCAAACGCTGCTGCAGCGCGCCTACGCGTCGGTGATTAATGATACGTACTGGCTTCTCATGCCATTCAAATTGAAAGACCCGGGCGTCGTTTTGAGTTATGAAGGGGAAACCACCGACAGCGGGCATCCGCAGGTGGTGATTGGACTGGCGTTTGAAAATGTAGGACTCACGCCGCAGAACCGCTACCGGATTTACATCCATCCTGAAACGCATCGGGTGGAACGGTGGGATTATTTTAAGACTCCGGATGCCGAGCCACGGCCGGCGTTATGGTCCGATTGGCGGGATTATCATGGCGTAAAAATCGCACACCACCGGCAGTTTTTGCAAAAGCCCATCACGATTCGTTTTGAGCAAGTCCAGCTTGATACGGTGGTGGATTCGCGAGCTTTTTTGCCGCCGGAAGGCCCGCAGGACGTTACCGAGAAATGAAATGAACCCTTTGAACGGATGGATGAACAGGCTCGTTCGTTGATCCGCGCAAAGGCATTCCGGATGTCGCGGCCACCGATACGAGGCCCCGCTTGTCACAGGCGGCGATTGCATGCGGTGATTTCCGTGCCAAAAGCCGCCTTCTTTATCATGAGCTTTTTTTGAACCAAAAGTAAGGCAACCATCTCAATCCCCGCAAAGGATATGATGCGCACAACGGTTTTTGAACCGCCGTTTTTGGGGCCCTTTGCGGGCTTCGGGGTTGAAAAACGGTTTGCCCGGATATGCCGGACTTTTTTCGCGGCCAGGTCGTTCATTCGTACCCATCCGGTAAACTGCATCTTTTTATGCCAGCCCGAGGCCTTTGGTCGAGGGGGGCTCGGCGGGGACGCCTCGCGTTAGTTCGTCATTTCAGCGGGGACGCCCTCGCTTTTGGTTGTGATTTTGGCGAGGACGCCTTCGCGCTATACGACCGGTGATAATGTTTTCGTGCCCTGAAAATCAACCTGTACTTCACCGGACGGATACGTTCATTCTTCTTTTACATAAAGGCCGAACATGCCCTGCCCCGGTCTTCACGAGCGTTCGCGGATAGAGATGCGCGCTGCCCCGCGGGGAGCGTCGCGCCGTTTATCGCCGTCATAAAACTATTGGGCTTCGTCCAGTTTGCGCACCTCCTCATCGATCTTTCCGATCATGTCTTCCAACCACCCGGCATCCCGGTACACGTCCCGGTGATCAGTATCGATGATCAGCACCCGGTGGGTGGCTGACATACGCTCGGCCCAACGGTCGTAGAGGGTGTTCAATTGCATCAGATACTCTTTGTCGATAATCTGCTCGTAATCGCGGCCGCGTTTGCGAATTCGGCTGATCAGCGTCCAAATGGAGGCGCGCAAATAAATGATCAAATCCGGATGGCGCAAAAACTGCTGGATGGTCTCATAGAAATCCCAGTACACGCTAAAATCACGCTCGGCCATAACGCCGCGCTCATACAGATTGCGGGCAAAGATCTCCGCATCCTCAAAAATCGTCCGGTCCTGAATGCAGGTCTGGTTGAGGTGCTGAATCTGCAGGTGATCCTTGAGCCGTTCTTTCAAAAAGAAAATCTGCGATTGGAATGCCCATTGCGGCATATCGAGGTAAAAATCCGCCAGATAGGGGTTTTCCACGACCTTTTCGTAAAACGGTTGCCAGCCGAAACGGTCACACAGCATCTCGGTCAGCGTGGTCTTGCCCACGCCGATATTACCGGCGATGGCGATATAGCGCGGTTTTGATTCGATTTCAGCCATGCCCAAAGTTTAAAAGTTTTGCTTCCATCTGCAAGCAAAAATATGCGGCACGCTCATTTTAAAGCAGCAACGGTGCAGATTTTTTAATAAGCGCGCCGCGTTTTTTCGTCCCTCTTCATTTTTTTGAAAACTTTTTATCCCGCGCATACGTCCATTGAAAGAGCCCCGGGGCGAGATCGGATATTCCCAAACAAATCATTCAGTGGAGGTCGTTCATGAATAGGGGCATGTTCGTCCTTATGTGCTTCCTGCTGCCATGGTATGCTCAGGCGCAGGCTTCCGATGATCCGAAAGTGGAAAAACGGGTGTATCATGCCGTACGGATTACCGGCATACGCCCGGTCATCGACGGCAAATTAAATGATCCTGTATGGCAATCCATTCCTGAAGCCGGGGATTTCACTCAGATCGAGCCGCATGAAGGCGAGGCTCCCACCGAACCCACGGTCTTTCGGATCGGCTATGACGACAAAAATCTGTACGTCGCCATCCGGGCTTATGATTCCATGCCCGAGACCATAACGCGCCGGGTGGCGCGCCGGGACGAGGGCGGCGATTCGGACCAGGTCGGCGTGATGATCGACAGCTATTTTGACCGGCGCACCGCCTTTTTGTTTGGAGTGAACGCCGCCGGCGTACGCCAGGATGAAGTGTGGAGCCAGAACGGCATGGTGCAAGACGATAGCTGGGATCCGGTATGGGTGGCCAGGGTCAATATCGACAGCCTGGGCTGGACCGCGGAAATCCGGATCCCGCTCAGCCAATTGCGATTTGCGCGCAAAAAGGAGCATGTTTGGGGACTGCAGGTATTCCGGCGCCTGTACCGTAACCAGGAACTTTCCACCTGGCAATTCATCCCTCAGGACTCTCCCGGCATCGTTCACATGTTCGGCGAGCTTCGCGGTTTGCACAACCTTACACCGCCCCGCCGTATCGAGCTGTTGCCCTACTCGGTCAGCCGGTTGAACCGTTTCAAAAAACAGCCCGGGAATCCGTTCGCCACGGGGGAACTTACCCGCTTTAGCGGGGGACTCGATGCCAAAATCGGCGTGACCAGCGACCTCACCCTGGATGTGACGATCAATCCGGATTTCGGGCAGGTCGAAGCGGACCCCTCCGTGGTGAATCTTACCGAATTTGAAACCTTTTATGAGGAAAAACGCCCATTTTTCATCGAAGGCCGTGATATTTTCGACTATCCGCTCATGATCGGTGGCGGCGATCTGGCGCGGGAATCGCTGTTTTATTCGCGGCGTATCGGGCGGCAGCCGCAATATGCTCCATCTTTGCGAGCCGGGGAGTATGCGGATATGCCGGAGAACACCGCCATCCTTGGCGCGCTGAAGCTTTCCGGAAAAACCAAAAGCGGATTATCCATCGGGATTCTGGATGCCATGACCGCCAGAGAAAGCGCCGAAATCGATTTCAACGGCCGGCGCCGCTTTCAGACCGTGGAGCCGTTTACCAACTATTTTGTCGGCCGCGTGCAGCGGGATTACAACAAAGGCGCCACCCGGATCGGCGGGATTATCACCGCCACCCATCGCAATCTGTCAGAACCGCATCTCCGGTTTTTGAACCGTTCGGCTTATACAGGCGGCTTTGATCTGCATCACGAGTGGCAAGACCGCACGTATTTCATTGAAATGCGCGCGGTCTTCAGCCACATCCGCGGCGACCGCCGGGCCTTGCTGCGCGTGCAAACCTCATCGGCGCGCTACTTTCAGCGCCCGGACGTCACTCATGTCCGGCTCGACTCCAGCCGGACGACTCTTTCCGGCCACGGCGGCTATTTGACGCTCGGCCGCATCGGCAAGGGACACTGGCGGTATGCCGCCGGCGGCGCCTGGCGCTCTCCCGGGCTGGAACTGAACGACCTGGGCTATTTGCGCTCCGCCGATCGTATCATGCAATTCACCTGGTTGCAATACCGGGAATGGACACCGCGGTGGATTTTCCGGCAATTTCAGGTCAACTTCAATCAGTGGAGCGGTTTTGATTTCGCCGGCCGCCGGCTGTTTCTGGGAGGAAACGTCAATTTCAGCGGGCAGTTTACCAACTACTGGAATTTTTCTCTGGGGCTGAACCGGGAATTCGACGGACTCGACGCCACCGGTCTGCGTGGCGGACCGGCCCTGCGCGTTCCCGGAGGCTACAGCCTGTGGTACAATTTCTTCTCGGATCCACGGAAACGGCTCCGGATGGGGACAGGCGGCTTTTTCTTCAATTCCACTCAGCGAGAACACCGGACCGTGCGCAACTTCTGGTTCAGTTTCACTTACCGGCCGGGCAATGCGGTCAATATCAGTATGAATCCGTTCTATAACCGCGCCAGGCGCAATTTGCAATACATCGGCACCTTCAAAGCGAACGGCGAGGCAGCCTACGTTTTCGGAGCCATCAATCAGACCACGCTTGGCATTGTCATCCGGTTGAACCTCAGCCTGACGCCCGATTTGTCCATTCAGTACTACGGCCAGCCGTTTATTTCCGCCGGTCAATATTCACAATTCAAAAAGATCACCCGGCCCAAAGCCGCCCGTTACGAAGAGCGATTTCATGTATTCACCGAACCGGAAATCCGCTCTGCGAACAACGGTTTTGTGTTTGAAGTGGATGAAAACCGCGATGGGCTGGTGGATTACCGGTTCGGCCGACCCGATTTCAATTTTAAACAGTTCCGCAGCAATCTGGTGATCCGGTGGGAATATATTCCCGGGTCAACCCTGTATTTGGTCTGGTCACAGGAGCGCACCGGTTTCGATCCAACGGGTGAATTTGTTTGGGATCGCAATTTTGACGATCTGTTCGGCATCTTTCCCAACAATGTGTTTTTGCTGAAAATCAGTCGCTGGTTCTCGCTGTGACGGAACCATTTTCATCATGACACCGACGGCGCGCCGCCCCGGGCATTTCGAGACAGGCATTCAAGAATCGGTCGATTGCAAAATACGGCGGCCGCAACCGCTTTTTCATGCGGGAATCCGCATCTTCCCCTTGCCATTCAAGCCGATTTTCTGTAAGATGTATGAAAACCGGATACGGAACTTTGGGAGGAATACGCCTTATGAAAGCCGTGCTGGTCAAATCCCCCGGTGACGCCGATCAGCTTTACATCGGCGAAGCTCCGATGCCCGAAATCGGCGATTCCGATCTGCTGGTGCGCATCAAAGCCACGGCGCTGAACCGGGCGGATATCTTGCAGCGCCGCGGGCTGTATCCGCCGCCTCCCGGCGCTTCGGAGATTATCGGTCTGGAAATGGCGGGGACGGTGGTGAGTTGCGGCAAGCACTGCCAAAAATTTCAGCCCGGGGACCGTGTATTCGGCCTGTTGCCCGGCGGGGGATATGCCGAGTACGCCGCCATTCCGGAAGGCATGGCTATGCCCATTCCGGAGAATCTGTCCTTTGAAGAGGCGGCAGCCATTCCCGAGGCCTTTCTCACTGCATTTCAGGCGCTGCGGTGGCTGGGCGGTTTCCGACAGGGCCACATCGTGCTGATTCACGCCGGAGCCAGCGGGGTGGGCACAGCCGCGATCCAGTTGGTGCGGGAAGGAAAAGGTCGAGCCATCGTGACCGCCGGTTCCGAAGCCAAACTGGAAGCCTGCCGTTCGCTGGGTGCCACCGAGGCGTTCAATTATAAACAGGGGCCCTTCGCCGACAAAGTGCTGCAGGTGACACACGGCCACGGGGCGGATATCATCATCGATTTTGTCGGGGCATCCTATCTCGATCAGAACCTTACCGCCATCGCTGAGGACGGCCGAATGATCGTGCTGTCGCTCCTCGGCGGCAGTGTGGCGGAACAATTTGACATGCGCAAGCTCATGCGCAAACGCGCCCGCATCGAAGGCTCCACGCTGCGCGGCCGTTCGCCGGAATATAAAATCCAACTTACCACGGAATTCAGTCGATATGCGCTCTCCCGGTTCGAAAGCGGCGCGCTCAAGCCCGTGATCGACCGCGTTTTTTCCTGGAAAGACGTGGCGGAAGCACACCGGTACATGGAGGCCAACAAGAATATTGGCAAAATCGTGCTGCGGATCGATTGATGATACCGGACATCCACACGGCGTTTTCATTTCTACACCGCTTGCGACGCTTTATTGATGCGTGGGGCTCCCTCCGTCCGATCCCCCGGGCGGTTCTTGTGGATGCCATCGGATGGAGCGCCACGCTTTTGCTGCTTGCTCTGTTCACCGCGGCAGGCACGAAGAGCGATTTGCTTTTCGGGCTTCATTTTATCTTCTTGTACCGTTTCAGTCGCCGGGTGTGGGAGCGGCTCCAACCGCCGTATGAAATTTTGCTGCTGCTGTTTTACCTCGTTATTCTGCTGGACGGCTGGCTGATCCGGCTGATCGGCAAGGGCACACCGGGCGGACTGAGCACGTTTTGGCATGTCATTTTCATCGGCTGGCTTGGCTTCGTATTGTCCTTGCAAATCGTAACCAACGGCGAAGGCAAACGCAGGCAGCTTTTTTGGTTTGCGTTTTTGCTGCTACTTGCAGAGCATTTTATCCCCACTCCACGTCCGCTACTGTACTATATTTTTGCGGCCATCCTGTTTGTCTCATTACTTCAACAAACCCGCTGGCTCCAGCATTTAACCCGGCAGGAATGTTTTTTATATTTTCCCCTCTTTTTATTGTCTTACTTCCATCTCTCGGGATGGCCGCGCAGTCAACTCGTGATGTTGTCAAATTTCGGTGATCCGGTGCTCTGGAATACGGCGCCGATGTTCTTTTTTCTCACTCTGCAGTTTCAAATGCTTGCCGCCGCCGTCAAAATTCCGGTGGTTCTGGTTTACAATCATGCCCGTTTATCCCGCAAGTTATGGATTTCCGGTCTGTTTCAATCCACCTTTCCTCAATTCATGCAGTTTGTGCTGCTCCTGCTGCTGTTTTATTTTTTGATTGCCGGATGGCAGGCAAACCAATTGCGGTGGGTGCTGTCCGAGCCTCCTCCCATCCAGGCCCTTGCCGGCCGCGATGCCGACCGTGCGATTGTATTGCACCGGGTCCCGGGCGACACCACGCTTACGCTGCCGGGATACGAGCCGCTCATCCTGTCCCGCCCTCTGCCGGCGGAGGGAATCGTGCGCCTGGATCCCATCGGCGATGCAGCGCAGAACAACAGCCCGCGGCTTTTTCTGTTTTGGAACATGCCCGATACCAGCGGCATGACATTCCGGTTGCTCCCTCTGGATCAGGATTATCTGCAAACCGTGACACGGCGGCACGTACCGCTGATCGGCAACCGTCTCATAAGCCACTATTATTTTCCCGGCCGATGGGAAAACTGGCTCTATCAACTGGATTTTCTCGCACCGCCGGATGAAATCCGCATTTTCCCGTTTTGGATGATGAGTTTTGTCACTCATCCGCTGTTCAATGTAACCTATCCGCAGAGCGTGGAATCGGACCTGCCATATACCAATATAGAAATCCACCATGGCCCGTTTCTCATATTCGGACGCGTCCTGGCGCCGCTGTATAATTTCGAGTTGCGGTCGGTGGGATATATCGCCTTTGACATCGCATTTTTCCCGGACCCCGGTTTCTTTCAGTCACCGATTTTCCGGCTGGTGCTGGTTCTGCTGGGACTTTACCTGCTTTTGAATTTTTTCATCATCCGGCGTGTGGCAAAACTGGGCGCAGAAATCAACAGCATGATCGTGCAGAAATTCAATCAGCTCCGCCGGGGAGTCATGCAAATCGCTCGAGGCGATTTAGATTATCAAATCCGCCTCGAAGGTCAGGATGAATTTGTGGAATTGGCTCATCACTTCAATCGGTTGGGCCGCGAACTCAAGAAAAACATCGAAGAGGCTCGGGAGAAGGAACGGCTTGAGCAAGAACTGAAAATTGCACGTGACGTTCAGCTCGGCTTACTGCCCAAATCCCTCCCCGACATTCCGGGCTTTGACATCGCAGCCACTCTGCAAACCGCCAACGAAGTCGGCGGTGATTTTTACGACCTGCTGCCGGTGGGAGAAAAGACGTTTCTCATCACACTGGGGGATGTGTCCGGCAAAAGCACGTCCGCCGCGTTTTACATGGCGCAATGTATCAGCCTGCTCCGGTTTGCGCCTGAATTTTCGACCGACCTGCTGGAAATCGTAAAGCGCCTGAACCGGTATTTCACCGATCCCCGGGTGGACCGGCAAATTTTTGTGACCGCCATCCTGGGATTGCTGCATTCCCAAACCGGCATGTTTCATTTGATTCGGGCCGGACACACCCCGCCGCTCATTCTGCGTCCAACCCAAAAGCCCGTGGTGCGTGAGGTACCGGCAGCGGGCACGGGCATCGGAATCATTCCCAACGAGGCGGTTTTCGAGAAATCGTTTCAAACCGTTTCGCTCCGTCTCGAGCCCGGCGAAACCCTTTTCATGTATTCCGACGGCTTGATCGAAGCGTCACGGCCTGTCTCTTCCGCCGATTCGCTGGCGCCTTCTGATGCCATCGTGTTCTACACCGAAGAACGGCTGAAAACTCTGCTATCCGGCCTGGCCACCCGGCCTGCCGCCGCCATCGTGGAAACGGTATTGCAGGATTTGCAGGATTTCTACCAGGGGCATCCTCTGACCGATGACGTTTCTCTGGTGGTGATTCAGCGGGAAAAACTGTAACCGCCAGACGACCGGTATCCGAATAAGCAACAAAAGATTCAGAAACTCACCCTGCGTGAAAAGCGTTCATTGAATGAGCCGTTTATACTCTCCTGGCTGTCCTCTGGACCAATCCCGATCAGCGTAAAGTTTCGGCTTTCACTCCAAACCGATCGGCTGGAGGAGGTGAGAAGCATGTTTGCTATATTCCGGCGCGGAAGACGCTGCTGGTTGATCCTGATGGCTGCTGCGAGCTTTCTTCTGGCATTCACGGAAAGTGATGACGTCTTTCGGAAGTACCGCATCCGGTATGCAGACGAGATTTTTTCTAAAATAGCCGATCCATTGGAAGCGACGCGCGCTTATTACCGGGCGCTGGAACAGATACAATTGCCCACCGAGGCGAACTTCGACCGCCTGAAGCGGCTGGAAGGTGACATCGAAGATATCCTCTCCGCACAGGACCGCGAAAAATACAAAACCCTTCCCACTCACACTGCCAGGGCAAAGTTCATCCTCTATTTCTGGCGGCGCGAGGATGTGACACCGGCAACCGAAATCAATGAAAGGCTGATCGAGCACTACCAGCGCCTCGCCTTTGTCCGGAAGGCGTTCCCGGCATTCAATAAGCGGGGGTACGACGATCGCGGCGCAATCTACGTCAAATACGGTCCGCCGGATGACCGTATCCTCACTCCGGAATCCGGCTATTACCATGCCATGGAGACCTGGGCGTATTACAAATTTGGCAAACCGATCACTTTTGATTTCATCGAAAAGGGGGATGGTTATCGGCTGGCGATGCGGTTTGATGAGGGCGTCAAAGTCGGGGATCAACTTTCACGCTGGCAGGCGATCGGCGAGCTTTTGGACCGGCGCAAAGACCTGAGCACGACCTGGCTTGCCATGCGTTCCGCCTGGGATCAGTATCAATATGAGCCCATCAGCATGCAGCGTAAACTCATGCTCCTCGATCAGGTGATCAGTGAACAATGCGAGCGGATTCTGGTTGCCCAAAAACAGTTGCCCATCACCACCACGGATATTTTTAAAGATGAAAAGCCGTTGCCTTTTACGGCGCGCGCTGCCTGGTTTCGCGATTCCCAATTGCAGCATGCGTTTTTGCTGTATTATTCGGTGCAGCGCAAAGACATTCTCAATGCCGATGAAGCCCGTCTGCGCTGCCGTGCTGCCATCAAATGGCCGGACCAGCGGCTGATCACCTCGGCGGTGGACTCCATTGCCGTACCACTTGCCAACGGCTCCGGCGCTGAGGTCATCTCCGGCGGATGGCAATTTCATGTGGGGCCCGGGTCTTACATTTTAGCCCTGGAACTGGACAACCCGGCCGGGCCGCAATACAGCAGCAAAACGTTTATCGCCGAAACCGGCCCCACGAATGTCCAGACATTGCAGATCAGCAGTGTGGTTTTCGCCAGCCGCATCGATTCCGTTGAAACCGTGATTCCGGGCAGTATCGTGCGGAAAGGGTTGCGCATTCTCCCGATTGCCGTCAGCGAGCTTCCGGCAAACCGTGCGGTGTACCTGTATTTTGAACTGTATAATCTGCAGGTGGATGGCAAGAACGAGAGTTTTTTCGAAATGGAGTACACCGTCGAACGCACGGATGAGGGCGGGATTGCCGGCTTTTTCCGAACGATCAACCCATTCGCCGCGAAAAAAGACCGTATCAGTCTGAAAGAAGTTCGCCGGGAAAAAGGTGCAATCCGTCCGGTTTATTTCCGGTTCGATTTTCAGAATCTGCTTGCAGGGCAATACACCCTGACCGTGCGGGCGAAAGACAACTACGCCAACATTGTCCGCGAACGGCAGGTGAAGTTCAAGCTGTTGTAACCCATTCCATCCATTCAACGGAAAAGATTCCACCGCCCGTCATGACGGCTGCAGGGCCAAAGCCATTGCCTTGTCTGCAGCCGTCAGGATTGCGCCTCCTTTTTTTGAACCGAAGTCAACGTATTGATGAAAAAGAGGAGAATCGCCACACCATTCAGCCAGCCCCCCAGAATGCGTCCGCCCGGCATGAGCTGCCAATCGGCAACGATGCGATAGATCAGCGAAAGGTGGAGCAGAATGAGATGGGTATAGAATACATTGGAATAGGTCAGTTTGACGTTTAAAATCGCAGGAAACACAATGGGGGCATGGGCAAAAATCATGGTAAATACGAACCCCAGAAAGAAGCTGTGCATCACAGCGTCATAGCGAAAGCCGGCGGTCATCATGCCCCAGAAGTAAGCCAGCAAGCCGGCCACCACGAGCCATGCGTATCCGGAAATGAGGCTGATTCCCATAAAACGGTACAGGCCGCTCTGATGCAAATTTTTGCGCGCCAGATCGAACCGGATCAGCCATACGCCCAGAGCCGCCATGCCGATTCCCAGCAACTGCATACCGCGTCCGTGATCGGTTAAACTCATTCCCAGGCCGATAAAAAAAACCGCCATGGAAATCCAAAACAGGATGACTGCACGGCGATCCGGCTGTAAGATCCGGCTCAATTCCCAGCGTTCACCGGCGATGGTCAGCATCAGAAAACCGATCCAGAACGGCGCCACTTGTGGCAGTGTCCATCCCGCCAGCCAGAGTCCGTTGCCGATCAGCCAGCTTATTCCGCCCAGCGTCATCAAATGCGCCGGGATCGCCCGGACGCGCCGGGACAGCACGAGCAGCAGCGCCAACAACACGGCGGCGGCCACGGTTTCCAGCACCGGAGCGAGCCATGCGAGACGATCTATCAAGATCATCACCCCGCCGACGCCGGCAAAAACAGGCGCGAGATAGCCCCAAAAGCGGCCGTACGCCACAGCCCGTTCCATGCCGATGAGGGTTCCCAGAAAACCGCACACCATCAGCGCGCCGTGCCAGTTAAACATGGGATCATGGGGAAAAGGCGTTTTCCATCCCGCACGCCAGAGACCGGTCAGAATGCCCGCCAGCAGCGACAGCAACGCCAGCAGCATCATGGGAAACCGTTTTTTGTTCATGGCATCCCCCTGACCAGACTGATGGCGATGTACACAATGACCAGGGCCAGCAACAAATTTATGCGGCCGATCCATGCGGCCATTTTTCGCAGCCGCAAGGTGGCCGGATCATCCGGCGCTTTCTCCATCAGACGGGTCGCCTCGGGGCCAATTTTAAAATCGTGGATGGCGCTCAAAATCACAATAACACCAAAAAGCGCCAGTTTCACCCCCAGGGTTTTGAGCCAGATTCCGTTCCAGGACTCTGCACGAAACAGGACGCTGAACCCGCCAAGACGGTAAGCGGCATTATACAGGCCCGTCACGAAAAAAGTTGTGAGTGCAATCCACCCCCACGTCCGGAAGCGTTCACCGGCTTCTTCGAGAATGCGGCCGGCGGCCTCTTTGTAATCAGGCTGACGCAGCATGGGGGCCACAATCAGCGCCAAAAACAGCATACCGCCGAGCCAGATCAGGGCAGAAAGGATATGCAGATAGATCGAAATGAAATAGAGCCATCGCATGGGAGTCTCCTCGGGTCACCTGGATGTCCGAATGGATTAAACGGTTCCTGGGAGGAGGTACAGGATCATGCGTACCTCGGATTTGGCCTGAATACTGTGCGGCAACTTGGCAGGCATGAAGGCCCAACTCCCGGCGCGGGCGGAGAAGCGGTCGGAGCCGAGCGTCACCTCTGCTTCCCCCTCGACAAAATGCAAAATCGCCGGCACGGAAGCGGTGTGTTCCGAAAGTTCCTCTCCGGCGGCAAAGCCGAAAATAATGACTTTTGCAGCCCCCTCGCGTTGGAGGGTCTGACTCCAAATTCCTTTTTCAGGGACTTTGATTTCTTGAGCGATATTTTCAATAAACCGGTACACGTCCATCGAATCACCTCCTCGCTGAATGTCACACCATTTTCTTATCCTTGATCAGCATGTTTCAATGCATTACCATCCCCAAAGCGTCACGTCATGCTCCATCCAGAGCTGTCAAAACCGCCTTTGCATCAACGCCAGGAAGCCGGGCGAGACAGGCACCTGCCTCTTCCGGATACCGGCACCGGCAGGCGTGATGCGGTTTCCGTCCCTGGGGCTGCTTAAAAATAGAAGCATTGCGCCCAAATCGTCATCCCGCGGAAGCGGGTATCCGGGAAAAACAATCACTGATGGATTCCCGTTTTCACAAGAATGACGCAGAATAGAGGTTTTTTGGACAGGCCCCATTGCTCTAACCGGATCGTTTTATCGAAGATCATTCACGGCTCCACCGGCCGGTCCATTCAAAAGCAACGGAAAAGAACGCCGTCGGCAATGCCTGTAAAATAAAAAAATCTGGAAATTTTAAAACAAGAAAAGTAAGATTTTTCGTGATTTTTATCGAACGTATCCGCCCGGTAAAGGGCATTTGGGGAATAGCAACTCATAATGTTGCAGTTTCCAAAGATTTTGAAGTTGCCACAAGGTTTCCCCTCTGCTCCAAATTTCATCCTGACCGCATGACCGAAAAATCCCATTTTTTTACTACTAATCCGAAGGCGAGCGGTAAAAAAATTACCAGCTGGCGCGAGGCTTCCGGCCGAGGGTGAAGCGCTCGGCGGGGACGCCTCGCGTTGGATTATAGGCAAACATGGCTTCACGCCCTGAGAATCAACCTGTACTTCACCGGACGGATACATCGTACCACCCGAGGCGTGTTGTTCCTGAATTCACATAACGCGATATAGCTCAATTTTTTGTTTTTAGATCAACGATTCCACCATTCGTATTTCCTCATCATGAGTGTATTATTGCTCCCATGAAGCATCTGAAATGCACAGAAAATTTCGATCCCCTGTATTTTTTCGTGTCCTTCGTGGGCTTCGTGGTTGAATAAATGATGTGCCCGGGCCTATTGGACCGCCGTTGATCAACCGGTCGTCCGTCAGCCTTTCCTGAATCTATGTTGAAAATAATCTGTCCTGACATCCCAAGTATTCACCGAATGGCAGGCACATGGTGTTCTCCCGATTTTTAAATGGATTTCTTCGTTATAAAAATCAATGGTGCCCGATATTGAAGTGAAAAATGGAAGCGGCATATTCTTTAAACACTGATACTTTCACATATCTCAATTTTTTTATTTGCAATCTAACCCTTGACATTTCTATCTTGATCCGCTAATTTTAATGCCGTCTTATTCAGCCATTCCTTGCCATGAAACCTTGTGAAGATGAGGAGTGCGGAATTCTGCAACGAAGCTTGGAGATCGATAATGGACTTATCCCCCCTCGAGCTAACCCTGGAAGTCCAACCCAGATCACGCTTTGATATCATCGACGTCACTCAAAAAATTCACGAACGGGTCGGAGATCAATTCTATCAGCATCCCAAAGCATTTTATTGCTCGTTTCATACCACCGCAGGCTATTTTGAGCAGAGTTTGTGTGCTCGCCTCAAACACAGCCGGGAACACGTCCATCCATTTTTGCGCGCTTTCCAAAAATTGTTTCCCCCGGGGGCGGAGTACTACCATGATCAGCTCCAACTCCGGCGGGAACTGACCGAAGAACAGCGCAAATACGAGCCCAAAAACGCCGATTCGCATTTGATCTTCATTAGCTCGGGCCTGAGAAACTGTGTGACTTACAATAATCAGCGCGGCGTACCGGTCTATTTCATCGATCTGGACGGTGTAAACGGAGAATCCCGGCGGCAACGCAAAACCACCATTGTGGCGTTCCGGGAAGAAGACATCGTGCACCGGGCCGTGCTTCAGGTGCCGGTTTCACGCCATCCCATCGATTCCATCAATCTGCGCGATAACCGTATCGGCATCATTGATGAGGTCAATGAACTCATCCGGCGATACGACATCCAGAAAGGCAAGGTGGATATCGCTTTGGCCCCGACGGAGAGCCACGCAGGCCTGACGGTCAATGAATACGAAACACTGCTGATGAAACACGATCTCGCCGAGGTGTTGCGCAATCCGTTCAAGTTTATGGCGCAAAAAGGCAAACACATGCTGGAAGATCCGCGCGCCATCCCGAGCAAAACGCTTAATTATGCCAAGTACGATCTGGTGCACTTCTTCAACGAATTGATGGATGCCTTTCACATCACCGAATCCATGCTCGAAAAGATTCTGTCGAAATTCATTGCCGTGCCGGCGGAACGCTTTCTGCGGATGAAGCGCAAGGTCAGTCTATACATATCCGATCAAAATCCTTCGGGCACCGGGCAGATCGTACACGGCACCTACCAGAGCCCCATTTTGGTGCAGTGGAAAGCCGCAGCGAATCGCACGCGCCATCTTACGATCACGCTCACCCGATTTAAATAAGCGAGTGCGACTGTCCACCATCGACGTTAATGCAGGCGCCGGTGACCAGACTTGCACGTTCCGATGCCAGAAACACCACGACGTTCGCTACTTCTTCCACCGTGCCAAACCGCCCCAGCGGCAGTTCGCGTTTGATGAATTCTTTCATGCCTTCGGGGTCTTCTTTGCAGCGGCGGTCCCAACTGCCGCCGGGAAAGCGGATGGAACCCGGCGCCACACTATTCACGCGGATGTTAAACGGCGCCAGTTCCAGCGCCAGGATTTTTGCCACGCTGATGAGCCCGGATTTGGTGGTGTTGTAGATGGACAGGCCGGGGCCGCCGGCTTCACGGCCGAAAATCGAAGAGATAAACAGAATAACGCCGCTCTTCTGTTCTTTCATCGTTGGGATGACCGCCCGGGTGGCGCGGATATGCGACATCAAATTGAGCTGCAGGATGGCTTCCCAGTCCTGATCACTCAGACTGTCGAACGCGCCGCGGCGATTGCCGCCCACATTGTTGACCAGAACATCGATGCGCCCGAAACGCTGCAGGGTTTGTTCGGCAAATTGCTCCGCTGCTCCGGCTTTTGTGATGTCCATCGCCAGTTCCAATACTTCCACTCCTTCCGCACGCATCTCCTCGGCGGCTTCGCTCAACGGCTCGGCATTCCGGGCACAGATCGCCAGCTTACAGCCCTCTTTCGCCAGGCCCATTGCAATGCCTTTACCGATTCCCCGGCTGGCGCCGGTGACCATCGCCACTTTGCCTTTTAATCCCAGATCCATACACGCTTCCTTTCTGTTATATCACAGTCCCTGACGGTAGCAATAAATCATACCGATCCCTTTGCCTGTTGTCATGCCGATAGAAGAACCGTTTTTGCATTTCAAACAAAAACGGAGCAGAGATGGCACCCTGCTCCGCCCGGCCATGCGATGTGACCGTCAATCAGCTTTTTTTCCGTTTGATCAGATCCTTGCGTTTCACATGCAATTTATCGAATTTCGAGGCAGAAATCACATAATACCATTTCGCAAAACGGGCATTCAACTCATCCGTCAATTTCCGCCCTTTTTCCACCTTCCGTTTCCATTCTTCATACCGATCATACCGTTCCTTGTTTTTGCGATCGGCATCGGTCCACAGGCTGTCGGCTTTGTTCAGGAAATCGGTATTTTGAGGTTTTGGCGGCTCTGGAAATTTTCTTTCGTTGAAGGCCGCGGTAATGAACAAATACCGGTTTTCTCCCGGCCCTTTTTCGCCGGTTTCGCTGGTATCGATGCCGGCGGTGACCGCCAGTCCGCGGCCGTAAACGACCTCACCGAACCGCAAAGTATAAATGACGCCGTCTTTGGTCTCGGCCTGCAGCTCGCCTTCATTCGAGAGTAGCTGACCATCGCGTGAGAAGAAATAGCCTTTGCTCTGTAACGAGAGCAAGTCTTGCTGCGTCAACCGGACTCCCTCTCGCATTTTGGTCAGACTGGCCGACAGCCCGGCCGGCTTCGGCCGCACGCCCACGATGGACAACTGGTCCAGCGCCGTGAGCAGATCATTCATTTTAATCTTATCCACCTCTTCATCCGGCGCCATTTTATCGGCTTTCCACTCGTTATCCTTTTTCCGCAGGGTGACGACGTCGCGCATGCGGACGATGCCGGTGCGCTCATCCACGGAATAATCTTTGAGCACCACTCTTTCGATATCATTGCGATTGATGCGCAATAGATCCGTATCAATCCAATCAGAGAATCGGGTCGAAACATCGATATCGGTACGGGCGGCGTACACCCGCTTTTGGCCGGGCAAGCGCACAAAGCGAAAGCCGTCTTTTCCAGGAACTTTTTTGCCGATGATGATATCGGCCAGCACGTTGTCGTTTTCACCGCGGATAATCACCCGTTCGCCCCGGCCCTCGAGGCTGGTGATGGTTTCATCGAGCGGGTCCAGAACACCACACACTTCATGGTCCGCCACATTATCGGTGCGGAATTCATCTTTGCGCATTTCAATGATGGCAGCGGCGGTTTTCGCCAGCCGCTCTTTGCCGTCGGCCGGGTAATCATAATGGGACGGGATGGTCCATCGCCCTTCTTTGAAAGTGACTTTAAACGGGACGGTGGAACCGGTTTCCGGATCGAATTTGATCACTTCCAGGGTCACCGCACTGTTGGGGTCCTGAAAATCGGGGAAGAACGGCTCCCCCTGATCAAAAAACGCATCGGGTTCGATTTTTCCGGGTGCCGTGATGAAAGCGATCAGCGCCAGGACAACAGCAGCACCCGCGAAACGCAGGGTTTTTTGTTTTTCGCTCATGGCTATCCTCTCAACCTCCTTACGGCTGCAGCACCTTCTTTTTCACGCCGCCGGCGGCGAATGAAGATGAAAACGCCCATAAGAAACACCGGGACGGGCGGCAGCAAGACTGCAAACGTTTTGATGGTATTTTGAATCCGGCGGATTTGCGCTTCCATATGTTCTTTGCTCCGCAGAATTTTTGCCTCTTTTTCCGCTTCGATGTTTTTCTTCAGCGCTTCGAACCGCCGGTTTTCCACCTCTTGCAGGTTGCGCGCCATGATCTCCTTGGTCTGCGCATCCAGATCAGGGCGCCGACGCACCTCGGCGACTTTCTCGTTCAAGCGCTTGCGCGCCTCTTCGAGAGCGCGACGGGCTTCTGCCTCGGCGTCCTGCTCTTCCTTCGTCCGTTGCTCAACGAACTTCTGCGTTTGCGCTTCCACCCGCGTCAACGTACGATGTTTGACGCGGCGTTTGCGCAGCTCGATGAACGACTCGTCGCCGACCAGCACGTCCATGCAATTCAGGAAAAACGGGATATTGTCAAAGTTCAGGTTTTGAAACCCGCGTTTGCGGATTTCAAAAAACTGTTGTGAAATGAAATCCAGATCCGCCACCACAATGACATTGACCTTTTTCTGCGTTTCTGTGGTATCTTTGGTGACGGTATCCCCGTTGATGCGTGCGGCAATGACGTAATCCAGATCATTGGGGATATGGGGGACTCCCCGACCGGCCAGTTGGAATCCAAAAAAACTGCGGCGAATGAGCCGGGAATACGGCAAGGATGCGGATACAAAACCGGTTTTCACCAGCGGGGTGAATTCATAATCTTTTGAAGCGGACGGTTGCAGATAGCCCGGGTACAAAAATACCAATTCCTGCAGCCCCGAGGTGACCCGGTCTTCAGGATTGATGGCTTCTGGATTACCGTTGCCCTGTCCGATAAAAACGAACTCGGGCGGCAGGGTGGCAAAATCCGGATGCGGATTATACGTATCCCAGACGATTTGCCGCTTATTCCAGTTCACGCCCAGCTCACGCAGAAAAGCCTCGATATCGCCTTTGGGCTTGGGCGGCGGCCCCTGATTGCGCATGAAGGGATTGCGATCTGCTCCTGCTCTTTCTGACGGCGATAACGCCGGTTTGAACAGAGGCAACGGATCCACTAAAATGAGCGCCGGATGGCCTTGCTCAATGTAGTCTTTCAGGTTATCCAGCTCTTCTTGCGGCATGGAGGAAGGCAACGCCACCAACAGCCCATCGAGCTCTTCTTTGATGGGCTGGTCTGCGGAAATCTGCACCACTTCATACTGTTTTTTCAGTTCCTGGACCACCGGCCATTCCGGCTGACTCTGAAACGTCTGGAAATCGAATCCGCCGAACAACTGCGCTGCGGTTCGTACAACACCGATTTTTTTGCGGCCGGTGCGCGCCACCACCCGGATACTGCGGATCAGTTCATATTCCACCGGCAAGCCGCGATCCATGAAGGGAATCACTTGCTCTTCGGCGCCGCAGGTGAATGCCACTCCCATGAAAATCTGGGCGACCGAAGCCCGGGCGCTCCCCGGATTGAAAACCTCCTGCGGGGTAATGCCGAATTTTTCCCGTGCTTCAATCGCTTCTTTGGAATACGGTTCGGTGTCGTGAATGGCCACTTCCACCCGGTTGCCGGCCACCGCGTCGATTTCACGCAGAAAGCCGATCAGATTTTGCCGCGTTTGCACAAACGGTTCCGGCACCTCTTTGCTGATGTAGGCATGGATAAACACCGGCCGGTCTTCGGGAATTTCGCTCAACAATCTTTTCGTTTCCGCAGACAGGGTATGCAGCTTTTCCGCGGTGACATCCAGGCGCCAGTGCAACCGGCCCAAAATCACATTGACGCTGATGATGGCAATGACGAGCGAAACCATGCGCACCCACTGGTGCACAGACATCGGATAGCCATCGGCTTCCGCAGGCCAATGCCGGTTGCCCAGCAGGGTCACGTTCACATACAGCATCAAACCGATGATGGAGAGAAAATACAGCAGCCCGGAAAGACTGATCACTCCCTGGGCAAAGTCCTGAAAATGCCAGAACACACCGAGGGGCGCCAGCGCATTTTTTACTGATTCGCCAAACACCGCCGCAATCGGTTCAATGAATACCAGAATGGCGCAGAATAGAGCGCCCAGCACAAAGCCGATGGTGATGTTATCGGTTAACAACGATGCAACCATTCCAACGGAAATAAAGGCCGCGCCAAGGAGCCAGTAGCCAAAATAATTTGCGACCATCAATCCCAGGTCCGGGCTGCCCAGCCAGAACAGAACCAGCACATGACTGAGGGATAGAATGAGCGAGGCGGAATACACACCGAGGGCGGCGAAGAATTTACCCAGCACCACTTCGAAATCGGTGGCCGGAAGTGTCAGCAGCAGTTCATCGGTTCCCTGCCGTTTCTCGTCCGCCCAAACGCCCATGGTAAGTGCTGGAATAAAGACGAGGAGCAAATACGGGAATACCTCGTTCAATTGATCGAGATTGGCAAGGTTATTGGCGAAAAAGCGCTCCTGCCAAAAGGCAGCCGCCGCGCTCAGAAAAATAAACAGCGTAATAAATACATATCCCGTCGGGTTGGTAAAATACAGCCGCAAATCCCGCTTGAAGAGCGAAAAGACGACTTTCCAGTTGATCTTCATGCGCTAAACCCCTCCGTTTTCGCTTGCCGTTACCGGCCGCCCGTAATTGGTCAAACGGTAAAATTCCTCTTCCATCGAACCGTTTTTTCGCAGTTCATCCGGCGTGCCGTCAAACACCAACCGGCCGTTGTGGATGAGCAAGACTCGATCCGCTACGGCTTCGGCTTCTTGCAGGATATGCGTGGAAATCATGATGGTTTTTTGAGCGGCAATATCACGAATGTTTTTGCGGAAGTCTCGAATCTGGTTGGGATCAAGCCCGGCGGTCGGCTCATCCATAATCAGCACATCGGGATCGTGCAGCAACGCCTGCGCCAGCCCCACTCGTTGGCGGTACCCTTTCGACAGCTTGCCGATGGGTTTTTCCAGCACTTCCTGGATGGCGCATTGCTCCACCACGACCTCGATGCGCTGTTTCATCTCATCGGGAGCGAGCCCGCGGGCTTCGCCGAAAAATTGCAGCAGTTCCATCGGAGTCATATCCAGATAAAGCGGCCCGTTTTCGGGGAGATAGCCCAAATGTTTTGCGGCTTCGAGCCGCTCCTTTTGAACATCTTTGCCGGCAATAAATGCCGCGCCTTCGCTGGGCGCCAGATAACCGGTCAAGATTTTCATGGTTGTGGATTTCCCGGCGCCGTTGGGTCCGAGAAACGCCACGATCTGTCCTTTAGGTATGGCAAATGAAATGTCTTTGATCGCGACAAAAGGCCCATAATATTTGCTGAGTCCTTTTGCCTCAATCATCACCTGACCGTTCGTTTCACTCATAGGATCACCTCGGTAGCGTCCTTATCGCTTTCGTGAATTTTGAAACGGGAAATCAAAATAGCCGATTGCGGATCCACCCGGGGTGTTTGGCCATCCCCAGGCGGATGGCTCATGAAGCGGTTTGGGGACGATGTTCAGGAAATGGACAGCATAGCCTGTTCACCATAGATAAAAGCGATGTATAAAATACACTTTTACCGTCCATTTCGCAAGATTTTCTGTTATGATTCAGCCCCGTGATCATCGATGGTCAAGCTGTGCCAGCCAATCCCAGCTCATCCGCCATTTTTCGCATGCCGTCGATAACCGTCTGAATATGTTCTTCAAGAGTGACGCCAAGCAGTTCAGCCCCGCGGGTAATATCTTCACGATTGACGGCCCGGGCAAAACCGCTTTGCTTCATCTTCTTTTTCACCGAAGACACTTTCAGATCGTGAATACTGCGACTCGGCCGCACATAAACACACGCGGTGATGAAACCACAGAGTTCATCCACTGCCCGCAGCGTTTTCTCCATCAGGGTTTTGGGTTCTACTCCCGTGTACTCGGCATGCGCCAGAATGGCGCGCGTAATCTCTTCCGGCACGCCCTGTTTTTTCAAATATTCCACGGCAACGTACGGATGTTCCTCTTTGGTGGGATGCTTTTCATAATCCATATCATGAAGCAGCCCCACCACCGCCCATTTTTCTTCATCCTCACCGAATTTGCGCGCGTATTCGCGCATGGCGGCTTCGACGGCCAGCATGTGCTTCCGAAGGTTATCGCTTTCGGTCCATTCCGTCATCAGGGCATAAGCCTCATCGCGTGTCATGCCATCCTCCTCATTTCATTCATAATGCATCTGGATATCCGAAGCACCGATTTCCCGGGCTTCATGAATATGGGATTTGCGCTGAACGCATTTTAAAAATCGAATATAGGGATCTGCATCAGGGGCATTTTCTTGACATTCATTCATCCGAATCGCCCACAATCTGAACGCCCTGCCGTCGCGAAGGACTGTCAGAAATTCAGCCTTTTCAAGCGTTGTGCGCCAAAAAGGGTTGGCTCCTCTCTCCCGGGGAACCATCATATAACCCCGTTTCAAGCACACCGACGTGGCCCCCCGTCATAGGCAAGTCGATTTTTCCAGACCGCTGCGCTTGCCAGAAACGGCTGAGCGGGGTCAAATCTTCGAGCACATCAAATAAAATTTAACTCCGAACAGGGGCGGTCGGGTTTCCGAAAAAGACGATATCGATCATGCAAGTCCTGGATTATTTTTCACTGAACACATGAACCGCTGCGGGCAGGATTTCAAACGTTGCCGGCAACTTTCCGGGCAGTTCCCCATCTGCATCCAACAGCACTTCCCGATCGGACCACGCCCGAAGCCGTTTTCCGCGACGATAGACCACTTTGGGGTGCTTATGCAGCGTCCCCCGGTACAGTCGCACCAGATTGCCCAGGACTTCCAGCTTGCTCACATCCCCGATCAGCACAAATTCCAGCAGGCCGTCGTCCGCGCGTGCTTCAGGGGCGATGTGCATGCCGCCGCCGAAATACCGCCCATTCGCAGCGATGATGGCGCTGAACACGCCTTCCTCCTCCGGCTCCTCATCGATCTGAAATCGGATATGCTCGTTTTGATAAAACGTCAGGGTGTACAGCAAGCCCACAAAATAGGACAAAAAACTCCCCATCAGCTTTGTGAAACCATTGACGCGATCGACCAGCGCGCCACCGTAGCCAAGATCGGCAATATTCATAAAGTAGCGCACCTGCGGCTTACCGTCGCGACTCAAACAGGTGAGTTTTCCCACGTCAAAACGGCGGGTGTGGCCCCGGAGAATGACCTCCACCGCGTGCTGCGGGTTCGCGGGCACCGGCAACGTCCGGATGAGATCGATACCGGTGCCGCGCGGAACGATCCCCAGCCGCGCATCCTGCCGCACCGGCCGGTCATGCTCGAAAAAGCCGTTTACCACTTCGTTGGTCGTTCCATCCCCTCCCACTGCAATGATATCTTGAAACTCCGATTTCAAAGCCTGCCTCGTCAGAACCGTCGCATGTCCCGGGCCCTGCGAAAAATCCACGCTGTATTTCACGCCTGCCGACTTCAGAGTCGCCGCAATTTTAGGCCAAACTTTGCGAGCGCCTCCCCGTCCCGCTGCCGGATTAACAATGCATTTGACATACCTCATTCTCCCTCCAACGGCTACACTTTCGATGGCTGTAGCAGCCTACCACGCCGATGCAATTCCCCATCTCCCCCGATGGCCGGGCACCATCGCGTGGATGCCAACCATGCCGTTATTCTGCCACAGCCGGTTCAGGCGGGAACCCTCCCGCTTCATCCTCTCCTTTTAGAATTTTTTCGATCCGCCTCCAAGGATAAAGTTCTCCCACATCCAATCCCGGACAGATTTGTTTTTCCAATATCCATGTGAATTCATTTGCCAGAATCTCCGGCCAAAAAGGATAGCGCCGGCACTGCCCCGGTCTCTCCGCGTGCACCCGGCAGCGGTCTTGCTCATCCAGCATCGCACAGGCGCCGTCGGCGCGCTCTTTTAGAATCCAGGGCGTCTCAGTTTCGTTGACATACGTCTTCTTGAATGCGGTCTCGGGCATTCTCAGCAGCTTTGCCATGCGGCTGACTTCAGATTCCGTGACTCGCACTTTGCCGGAAATTTTGCAACAGGCGGCACAGGCCGGTTGGCACTGAAACCGCAATCCGTGATCATAAAAAAATTGTTGCCGCATGCTCCGTTCCGGTTACAAAAGCCGTGTATCAAGATACTCTCAACATTTTGGGGCTTCATTTTACAGAAAATAGAAATATATCAAGAAAAAGCGATTGAGGCAAGCGGATCCGTCCCACAACGGATGGAGCCCCGTTTTTCATTCCAGTGTCCGGCAAAATTGAATGTCTCAATGAAATGGATCCGTCCGGTGAAATACAGGTTGATTTTCAGGGCGCGAAGAAATGTTTGCCTATCGTCTGACGCGAGGCGTCCCCGCCGAGCGCCCTACCATCGGCCAGAGGCTCCGGGCTAGTTAAAAATTTTTCGGCTGGCGGCCTTGGGCGAGTTCGGCAATCTTTTACCGGTCGCCTTCGGGTTAATAGGAAAAATTTGGGATTTTTCGGTCTGTCGGTCAGGATGAAATTTGGAGCAGAGGGGAAACCTTGTGACAGCTTCAAAGTCTCTGCAAACTGCAGAATCATGAGTTGATATTCGCAAGATACCCTTCACCGGGCGGATACAATGAAATGGCAAGCTTTTAAAAAAGCAGTGGGGCGAAGGGGTTTCTCGGCGGGATTCACCAGCGGTGATTGGTCCCGTTTCATGGTGATCTTTTCACGTTATACATTTCAATTGGGGAAAACGATATCTACTCCGGCGCGCTGAACAACTCTGAACCGGCGCAATGAGCCTATGATGTTTTTGCCACCCGCTAAAACTTCACCAGTCCCAGCCGGAGAATTTCCAGCAGTTCTTTGCCGTTTTCTCCGTCTTCCGGATAACTGGCCATCGTCAGCTCAAAGGTCAGGTCAACAGCCACTTTTTTGATGGCTTCGTTAATTTTTTCAGCGAGGATTTTGGCAATGCGGTAAGGGGTATCCGGTAGTAGAATGAGCCACTCCGACGGATCACGCACACTTAACACATCCGACGGACGGAGTATCGATTCCAATTGGTTGAGGAGCGCTTGTGCCAGCAAAGCGCCATTAGCCCCCTCCGGATTTGCTGCGAAGATGTCGGTATCATACCGCAGGCTCAAAAGTGACAGCGGTAACCGCGCATGCTGATTGCGACGGATTTCTTCATCCAATTTACGGCAAAACTGCTCGAAGTCCAAACAGGGTAGAGATGAATCCTGAAACACCACCGGCAGCGGCGCCGTTTGTCCCGGCAGCGAACGCAGGATCGGATCGGGCAGGTCTTCATCGTTGGGATTCGAAATCAATTTATAAGAATAAATTTTGCGTACCAGCGCCGAGGCCACATCGAATTGATGGTCGCAATTCATGCATCTACAGCGAACCAGTGGATCGGTGAACTCCTCTTTGCAGCCCATGCACACGTGGGTCGCCGATAAAGTCACCTCATAATCTTCACCCGCACGGTGCAGGGCATCCTCACATTGCGGACAGCGGTATTCATTCCCCTGTCGAAAAACTTCACCGGGGCCTCGAAACCCGCAGCCCAAATGCGTGATCACCTTCTTTTGGACGATATCGCCGTATTCACAATGGGCGCAAACCTCTCGAAAATTCAGGTCATGGTGCCCGCATTTGGGACAAATATGGATGGTGTCATAAAACACCCGTTCCAGAAATTTCGATTTGGCCATGCTTTCCAGAATAAAAATTTCTCCACCGATATCCTCCGGCTGCAAAATCTGCGCGGCTTCCGGATAGACATATCCCAACTTGGCGTCGCGGCAAACCGTGGGCACCAGCACGCGGATGCCATGCTTTTTCATGTGATCGATTAAACGCTGATGCCCGCTCTTTTTCTTCGCTTCCGCTTTGTGGATTTTTAATTTGAAGAAATCCAGCAAGTTACGGACTTTCGCTTTCAGCTCTTCCCGCTCAAACGGCTTGGTAAGATAATCCATGACGCCAAGCCGCAAACCCCGCAACTTATCTTCAAGGCCGTCTTTCGAAGAGATAATGATTACGGGGATAAAACGCCACTGGGGATTGGATTTGATCATTTCAAGAAGCGCGTATCCGTCCATATCCGGCAGGATTAAATCGAGGAGGATCAAATCCGGAATATGCTTTTCCAGGGCGGCGATGGCTTCCACAGCGTTCTGCGCCAGGTCCAGTTGATAGCCTTCCGGCTCGAAAACCTGCTGCAACAGTTGTAAATGGTACAGGTCGTCGTCGATTAGCAGCAAGCGTTCATTCGCCATGGGGGCACCTCTTCATTTTCCATTCAGGCCACACCGCCCGAACGCCGCTTCAATGGACGCCTTCGCCCTTTTCCATCTTTTCCGGCGTCGCCGTTTTCGAAACCGGCGTCTCGAGGGATGACGTCGGCAAGGCGGACGGTGCGGCTTTTTGCATCTTCACAGCCCGGGGTTTGCGTCTGGGCTCTTTAGGCAAGGTCATAAAAACCTGGAACCATTGCCCAAATTCCGAATCCGCCCAAATTTTACCGCCATGCGCCTCCACGATGCATTTGGTGTTGAACAATCCGAGTCCGGTGCCTCGCGGCACATCAGGATGATATTGCGAGGTCTGCGAAAATTTCTCAAAAATATGGGTCAATTTTTCTTTGGGCACTCCTTTGCCGTAGTTTTTGATAGCAAACAGGAAATGATCCCCCCGGTCTTCAATGCGGTATTGAATTTTCGTCCGTGGTTTGCCGTATTTGATCGCATTGCCGAACAGATTCACAAACACGATGCGAAGCAGAGCCGGATCCGCCTGCAAGAGCACATGCTCGACCCGTGAGTCCGGTTCCGGCACGATTTTCATGTCTTTGGCCAGGGCATGCCCTTCCAGCTCCTTCATCACCGGCAATAAGATTTCGTGATAGACCTCAATTTGCTGCCAATGAATGCGCAGTTCGCCGTTTTCAATTTTCGCCAGATCCAGATAATTGCGGATCATTTCGATGAGATTCCGGGTGACGCGAATGATGATCTGAATACTGTTCCGCTGCTCTGAATTCAGGTCGCCGAGAAGCCCCTCCTCCAGCAGTTCTGCGAAACCCAGCACAGAGATCAGCGGACTCCGCAGCTCGTGCGAGACAAAACTGAGCATATTCAAATAATGCGAATTCAGCCGTTGCAGCTCTTCATTGGTTTTTTTGAGCTTTCGGGTTAAATTGGCCAGTTTCCGGTTTTGCTCTTTCAGCCTGGCCTGATAATCGGCGTTTTCTTTCAGCAGCGCCGCCTGCTGAGCGAACAAAATCAGCGCCTGAGCCTTTTCACGGCGCTCGTCATCCGCCAAATCATCCAGATTATCGCTTAAATTCAATCCCGGAATCTCTGAGAAGCGGCGGATATATTCGTCCAGAAGCGCATCCAAAAGCTGCTCCGGGTCCTGACTTTTCTTCAGCAATTCCAAACTCAGGGAGTAAATCTGGTCCAACTCCGCCAATTTCAGCTTCAACCGTTCCCGATCTTTTTCGATTCCTGACATGGGTCCTTAACCATTCAATGATGATGTGTGGATACTCGAATCACTTCTTCCAGAGTGGTAATACCGGCGAAGACCTTTTCCATGCCGTCTTCCCGCAAAGTGCGCATGCCATGATTCTGAGCATATTTCCGGATTTCATCCGTCGGCAGTTTATCGACCACCATCCGCCTCAGGGTTTCATCCATGATCAATAGTTCGTGGATACCGGTCCGGCCAGAATATCCCGTTCCTTTGCACTCCCGGCATCCGCGCCCTTTGTAAAGGGTGACCCCGGCGGGCAACTCTTTGCCCGCTTTCTTCAGCATGGCCATGCCTTTTTCGTCCGCCACTTTGCAGTTGGCACAGATTCGCCGGACCAACCGCTGCGCCATGACTGCGATTAAAGAGGAGGACACCAAAAACGGCTCAATCCCCATATCGATCAGCCGATGAACGGCGCCGGGGGCATCATTGGTATGCAGGGTCGAAAGCACCAGATGCCCGGTCAAAGCACTGCGGATGGCGATCTCAGCGGTTTCCACATCCCGGATTTCCCCCACCATGATGATATCCGGGTCTTGCCGCAAGATGGAGCGCAGCGCCGAGGCGAACGTCAGCCCCACCTTGGGATTAATCTGCACCTGATTGATCAGTGGGAATTTGTATTCCACCGGATTTTCCACCGTAACGATATTTTTTTCGATTGAATTGATCGTGTTTAACACCGCATACAGCGTGGTAGTCTTGCCGCTGCCGGTGGGCCCGGTGATCAGAATAATGCCTTCCGGACTTTTGATCACGTTCTCCCAGCGTTTTAAGGTCTGGGGATGGAATCCGAGTTTTTCCAATTCGATGATGGCGTTTTTTGAATCAAGCACCCGCAGAACGGCTTTCTCTCCATACACGGTGGGGAGGATCGACACCCGCACATCGATCTCACGCCCGTCCACGCGCAACCGCAACCGGCCGTCCTGAGGGACGCGCCGTTCCGACACATCCAGATCAGCCATGATTTTGATGCGTGAAATGATCATGGGCGCCAGAGCCAGTGAGGGCTTGGAGATTTCATGTAACATGCCATCGATCCGGTACCGAATTCGGAACACGTTGTCATCCGGCTCCAGGTGCACATCGCTGGCCCGATCACGGATAGCCTGCAGCAAGATCATATTGACCAGCTTGATGATCGACGCCTCATCGGAAGCGTCTTCGGAATGAAAATCCGCCTCTTCTTCTTCGGCTTCCAACTCCACAATCTGGGTCAGTTCGAGATCCGAGATCATTCGGTCCATCGAATCGACCATGCTGTAATATTTTTTGATGGCCGCTTCGATGTCCTTTTCTGAAGCGATGGCTTCCTGAACCTGATATCCCGTTTGATAGCGTACCGCATCAATAGCATAAATATCCAGCGGATCGGCCATGGCGATGGTAAGGGTGTTTTGCACGCGAAACAGCGGAATGAGTTTGTATTGCTGAGCCATGGCCATGGGCACCAGCTTGACGACCGCGGGATCAATGGTGTAAGCGTCGATCTGAACTTTTGGAATGCCAAACCGTTCGCTCAAGGCGTCCAGAAGCGCTTCTTCCGTGATCCATTTTTTATCGACCAAAATTTTTCCCAGGCGTTCGCCCGTGGTGCGCTGAATGGCCAGCGCCTGTTCCAGTTGAGCCTGGGAAATGAGCCCTTTTTCGATAAGAATTTCGCCTAATTTCTTGTACTGTCGCATGGTCGCTTCACATCGCCACGGTTTCGCTGCTCGGAATGTGACTGTAGGGCCAGATCGTCAGCGGAATTTGCAGCAGATCAAGATAGTTTTGTAACTTCTGCAAATTCGGTGGCGCACTCAAAGGCTTACTCACAAACCCCGCCGCCCCGAGCTGATACGCCCGACGGATTTTCTCTTCATTCATGTTGCTGGTCAGCAGTATCACCGGCAAAGACGCTCGGCCCAATAGCTTTTGCAGCTGTTGGAGAAAGCTCAATCCATCCATTTCCGGCATATCCAGATCGAGAAGCACCAGCTCCGGCATCTGCAAGTGGCTCTCCAGATGCTCCAATGCCTCGCGCCCGTTTGCGAAAACTTCCAGTTCGATGGGCGTTGGACTCCGCAACAAACACTGCTTGGCAATGAAGGCATGGTCGTCATTATCTTCCAGCAGCATCACGCGGAGGCTATTTTTCGGACTCATGCTTCTTCTCATTCTCCTGGACCTCGCGGCTTTCCAGTTCACTCTTGGTTATGACCTTATCGGGCTGCACGACCGTGACCTTGTCTTTTTCATAAATTTCATCCACGTTATCGGCATCTTCAGGCATCGCCGGCAATTCGAAATAAAAAGTGGCGCCCTTCCCCGGTTTGGATACCACCCAAATGCGTCCACCCAGATGGTGAATAATTTCCCGTGAGATGGTCAGACCCAGTCCGGTGCCACTGGGTTTGTTGCCGTCATCGGTTTCCAGCACCTGCCCGAACTTCTCAAAAATGACATCGAGATACTTTTTCGGGATACCGGGCCCTTGATCGGTAACCCCCACTTTGATGCACGCACGTTTGCGTTTTTTGGTCGCCGGCAGGAGTTCTGTGGCAATGGTGATCTTGCCCCCCTCCGGCGAAAATTTAATGGCATTATTCACCAAATTGACGATCACTTGCGTCAGTTTATCGTGGTCGGCAAAGACGGACGGTAGATTTTGCGCATATTTCTTCACCAGTTTGATTTTTTTCTGCATCAGCAGGCTTTGTAATGTATCCACCGCCGAGTCAATGACCATTTCAATATTCAGCGGTTCAAGCTGCCACTTTGCGGTTCCGGATTCCAGTTTGGACAGATCCAGAATATTGTTGATCAGCCGTGTGAGCCGGTCGCTTTCGGAATTGATGATGGATAAAAATTCTTTTTTGGTTTCTTCATTCTCATCATAATTCAACAATATTTCAGAAAACGATTTTATCGCCGTTAACGGTGTCCGAAGTTCATGAGAGATATTCGATATCAGTTGATCTTTCAGACGGTCGATTTTTCGCAATTTGATCAGCTCATAGGTTTCGCTCATGTCCTGGAACACAAAAATAGCCCCTTTGATATTTCCGTTTTCATCTTTGAGCTGGTTGCATTTCACCGAAACCGGCACCCGGGTGCCGTCGTCCTTTTTGATTTCAAATTCCTCACTCAATTCGCCTTCCTGTGCCACCGCCTTTTTATAAAGCTCGTGCAATTTGACCCCGAACGAATCCGAAAACACTTCCAGAAGGTGATGTCCGATGGGATCGACATCGGCAAGCGAGAACAGGTTTTCGGTATTCTGATTGATGAGCTCAATTTTTCCTTCCTCATTCACCGCCAGCACGCCGTTACTCATCCCATGCAGCACGTTCGACAGGTAATTTTTAATGTTGTCCAACACTTCGGTTTTAATCGCCATGGTCTCGTACAGATGCGCATTTTCAATGGCGGTGGCGGCATGATTCGCGAGAATGATCATCAAATCAAAATCCCGCTGGCTGAATTCCTCCGGTGTTTTTTGAATAATGGCATCCAGCAGGCCTTTGATTTTGCTGCCCTGCACAACCGGAATAATGACTGCCGAAAACTCCTCATTGGCGGCGGTGTTAAAGCGTAAAGTTTCCGGCAAAACGATGGGCCGCTTTTCGTTCATGGCCCAGCGGTAATACGCATAAATTTGATGCTTCCGGATGAATTCCCGGAACTCCTTGTCAAGGCGGTAATCGTGCAGCATGAAGAAATCGTCGGCAAGGGCGTCGTAACGGAAATACGCTGCGGCCCGCAGGGGCAGGATCTGGGCGATCGCATCGATGAAATCGATGATAATCTGGGACTGCTTGCGGATTTTGACAATGTTCTGCGACAAGTTATAAACCGTCTGGATATCCCGGTACGCCCGCTGCAATCCTTCTGAGGTTTCGGTGATGAGCTGAATGTACGTTTCCTTTTCCATCAGCTCCCGCTTGGCGCGGTGCATCTCTTCACGCAACTGCTCGAGATAGCGATTCAGTTGATCATTTTTGGCGAAATACGCATCTTGCTGATTTCCCGCGTCCTTGTTTTCGAGTGCTCGCATGTTCCTTCCCTGTCCCCAAGTTTATCCGATGACCATTCGCAAAAATTCTTTGGCATTATCAAAACCAATCCGTATTTCATCAAGCAGGTCCGGCATCCGGTCTGGATCGATACTGATGACCTGCCAGATTTCTTCTCGGATCGTCGGTTGAGATGTGTCGCCGCTGTGGCCATACCCCTCGAGCCGTACAATCACATCGGCAAGGTGAACCATTGCCACGATTTTCGCGTATTTCATTGGATTCTGTAAAGAATGGTGGTATTCAATGGTCGCTTTGAGATGGCCGGGCAAGTTCCATTTTTCCGCCAGCCACGCTCCCACCTCCGTATGCGAGGCACCGATGGCATGTTTCTCTCCTTCTTGAAGCGGCACTTTATGCTTTTTCGCATATTGAAGCGCGGCGCCAAATTCTTCATGCAAATACTGATCGAAAATCACTTTGCCGATGTCGTGAATCAGGCCGGCCATGAATGCCTCTTCGGGCATTTCATAATGGATATGTTCAGCGATGGTTTTGGCGGCG
>WFVT01000393.1 GCA_015491485.1 Candidatus Zhuqueibacterota bacterium | reverse complement strand
TCCTGAAGCAATTCCTGGATATCCTCTTCCGTGATGGCAAACGCGTCCGGATCGCCTTCATAGGGGACATGCGTGGTGCCAATCAGCGTGTAATGGCGCCAGGGCGTCATGAACAGCAAGCGGCTGCCCTGCTTGATGAGCGCATCAGCATCTTGAAACGAATATTTGCTCGGGATGCCGGCACCATAAGTATCGATGAGCTTGCGTTTGACGACCAGATTCATGGCTTTGGAAAAATGGATGTGCGGCAGGGAATCGCGTGCCGGCAGCAGATTCAAAAGCTTGTTCACCCACGGACCGCTGGTATTGATGATCCACTGGGAGAAAATCTCGTACTGACGACCGGACACTCGATCCTGTACACGCACTCCGCGCACGTGGCCATCCTGAACCAGGAAGCCGGTGACCGGGGCATAATTGACCACAGTCGCCCCCCGGGATGAAGCCCCGGCCAGCAAACCGATCAACAGCCGTTCCGAGTTGTAAATCTGGCAGTCGTACCACATCGCGCCGCCGGTGAGATTTTTGGTTTCGATTCCCGGCAATTTCTCCAGCAGCTCTTTCCGGGACAGGATGCGTCCCTTGGGCAGATATTTTTGCGGATCGGACAGTTTATTGCGGTCAAACGTGATGAGGTCGTTGAGGAACAGCGCGATGGCCAGCGCCTCCCGGCCTTTTACGCCATGGCCATACGTCGGCATGATGCAGGGCAGCGGATGCACCAGATGGGGCGCCACCCGCATGAGAATCATGCGCTCGCGCACCGATTCGCGCATGCGTTTGAAATCGGCATGCTGCAGATACCGAAGCCCGCCGTGGATGATTTTGAGGCTGTTCGACGACGTGGCGCTGCCGAAGTCGTCCTTTTCGAACAGCGCCACAGACAGTCCACGCAGCGTGGCATCCCAGGCCGCCCAGGCGCCGTAAATGCCGCCGCCGATGATGATCAGATCGAAGGTTTTCTGGTGCAGGTGTTCCGGATTTCGTTTCATGGTCGCATCAGCCGTTCGGTTCATTTGTACGCGAATGCCATCAAATGCCAGCCCAGTGGTCGCACAATGGGTTTCGGCAGGATTTTGAATGCCGGCACAAAAATGCCGTTGTAGGCCGCGCCTTTCCAGCCGCGGTGCAGGCGGCTCTTCACCGGAAACCGCTCCGGGATAATCTTGACTTTCGGAAACGGCGCCAGGATAGCCTTGAATTCTTTGATGGAATATTTTTTCAGTACGGGCGCGTCCTCATGCTCCAGTTCCACTTTCATGATTTTCGACAGCGCATTGAGCCAGGAAAGGCGGTTATAGACCATGGCGATGGCTTCTCCGCCCGGCTTCAGCACCCGGTGCATTTCCCGCGCCATCTGATACGGATCGGCGGTGTATTGCAAAACTCCGTGCACATACACCACATCGAACGACGCATCGGGAAATTGCAGGTCTTCGCCGTTCATCACCAGCAAATTGCCCTGCAGGTTGCGCAGCTCGAAATTCTTGCGCGCCAGCTCGATGGCGGTTTCGGAGAGATCCACTCCGGTGACGATAGCGCCGCCGGCGGCAAACCGCACCAGATCGATTCCCACGCCGCAACCGATCTCCAGGATTTTTTTGCCTTTATAGCCGTTGAAATCCACCAGCCGGGGCAGGTAGCGCAGCTTATCGAACCGGTATTCATCGAGGTCATCAAAAAAGCCGAGCGTGCCGACCGGATGCTTGGCGATTTCCAGATCGTGGATGTGTTCATTCCAATATTGGCGGATGCGTTCAAGCAATTCGGAGTGGGGTGTTGATGCTTGTTCCTGTGACTGGATGACGTCCTGTTCCATAACCGTTTCCTTTTTTCGGATTGAATGAGTTCACTTTCATATCATCGGCCATTAAAAAAGAGGGATTTAGCAAGCCGTATGCCAGGAGGAAATTTAATCCGAAAAAGATATTTTCCAATCTTTTTTGTGATTCATTCGTAACCATAGCGTAAGTTGTATGTGATTTCTATTGATTTATAACAACTTATGACGTGCAGGATCATGAGGGAGATGATCCAGCATTGACAGCACCATGATACCATCAGGGTGCCTCAATGTAAAATTATCGAAATTACTGTGCCAGTTTGAAACGATGTTGAGGGCTGAAACAGGGTGGGATATCGAATTGGTTGATTTTTGCTTGTTTTGCGGCCGAGAATAGATCAAATTGAACCAAATTCCAGCCGGAAATTGAGTCGCAAATGAATGGAGGGGAGCATGCAGGATTGGCACTGGTGGATCATCCTGGCCGTGCTTCTGGCGATCGTCGAAGTTTTCACCCCGGGATTCGTGGTCATGTGCTTTTCCGTTGGAGCGTTACTGGCGGCACTGATCGCCGGACTCGGCCTCGGTACAAGTTGGCAGATCGCCGGCTTTGCGATCGGGACTTTTCTCGCCTTTTTATCCGTCAGACCGCTATTTCAGAAATGGGCCCAGCAAGCGGAGTCCCGCACCGCTACGAACGTGGACCGGCTGATTGGGCAGAAGGCCACCATCTTGCAGGATACGGATGAGGACGGCGGTCTGGTAAAAGTCGGCGGTGAAGAATGGTCGGCGCGCGCGGCCGATGGTCAGAAACATCCGGCCGGTAGCAAGGTTGTCATTGAACGCGTCGAAGGCAACCGGCTGTATGTGAAATCGCTGCAAGCGGAATAACCCAAACACAAGAGGGGATTATGGAACCGGCATTGTTTATTGTCATCATGATCGCACTTCTGGTGCTTGTGCTGGCGATCAAAGGTTTGATCATTGTCAAGCAGGCGGAGGTGGTGATTGTCGAGCGGCTGGGTAAATACCACAGCACCCTCACCAGTGGCGTGAACATCATCTGGCCGTTCATCGACCGGCCGCGAAAAATCAATTGGCGCTACGTCAAAACCGATGTGAACGGCCGAACGATTGTGATTCAGCGGGAGGTGGACCGGATTGATCTGCGTGAGACGGTGTACGATTTCCCGCGGCAGAATGTGATCACCCGGGATAATGTGGGCATTGAAATCAATGCCTTGCTGTATTTTCAAATCACCGATCCGATCAAGGCGGTGTATGAAATCTCCAACCTGCCCGATGCCATCGAAAAGCTCACTCAGACCACCCTGCGTAACATTATCGGCGAACTGGATCTGGACGAAACCCTGGTGAGCCGCGATACCATCAACCGTAAATTGCGCATGATTCTGGATGAGGCCACGGACAAATGGGGCGTGCGCATCAACCGGGTGGAGCTGCAGGATATTTCGCCGCCGGAGGATGTGCGCGCGGCCATGGAAAAGCAGATGAAAGCCGAGCGCGACCGTCGCGCCACGATTCTCGAAGCCGAGGGCCGGAAGAAAGCCGCGATCCTGGAAGCCGAAGGGGTGAAGGAAGCCGCCATCCGAAAAGCCGAAGGCGAGAAGCAGGCGCAAATCCTGCGGGCTGAAGGGCAGGCGCAGGCAATCGAACGCGTGGCCACGGCGGAAAAAGAGGCGATTCTGCGCGTCGCCGAAGCGGTGCGACAGGGAAAAGCGGATCCGACCCAGTATTTGATTTCGGTGAAATACATCGAAGCGCTCAAAGATATCGTCAGCGGCGACCGTTCAAAGGTGGTGTTCATGCCTTATGAAGCGACCGGCGTGCTCAGCGCCGTCGGGGCGGTGAAGGAGATTTTAAAGGAACAGGCGTGAAGCGGAAAGCGAGCTGGTTCCTGGAGCTTTAGGGCGGGTGAATCTGTCGGAGTCGAAGAGTTTTCATTCAAGTACCCCCAATTCCCATTTCGGAGAATCGAATAAACTTTGCTATAAATTGAAATGCAAATTGTGACTCTGATGGGTTCCCTCAATCAACCACCTTCACAATAGCAATTTTTCCAATTGGGATATCGCCGGACAACTTGCCGCAAAGCGTGCAAGACGGCGAGGCAGACAGGACGATTCTCGTTGCGGTAGGATGGAGCAACCGCAGACGATTCGTTCGAATGAATGGCATTGAAATAAAAAAGCCCGGTCGGGATTTCCGGCCGGGCCGGGTCACTGGCAATTCCACTCTGGCTCAATCATCCCCAAAAGAAGTTCCCACCGCACGAGCGGCGCGGATTTCGGGGCAATCCAGCGGTACCAGGCGCTGTTGCGCAATGGCCTCTTTGATCGGCACCGAAATGATTTGCTGTCCGCGCAGCGCCACCATGCGGCCGAATTTGCCCTCGGCGGCCAGATCAATCGCGGCGGCGCCGTATTTGGTCGCCAGATTGCGATCGAAGGCCGTGGGGCTACCGCCACGTTGCAAATGGCCCAGTACGGTCACTCGCGTTTCCAGACCGGTGTCCTCGGAGATTTTCTTGCCGACCAGCTCACCAATGCCACCGAGCTGTTTCGCATCCGTGCGCCGGATATCGTGCGCCTTGACCACGATATCCCCGTCCTCGGGCCGTGCGCCTTCGGCCACACACACAATGCTGAACCGCTTGCCGTGCAAGCTGCGCTCGCGGACTTTTTTGTAGATGCTCTCCCATTTGAAGGGAATTTCAGGAATCAGGATGATGTCGGCGCCACCGGCCAAACCCGCACCCAGCGCTATCCAACCGGCATAGCGTCCCATCACTTCAATCACCATCACGCGGTGGTGCGAAGATGCCGTAGTGTGCAGGCGGTCGATGGCCTCGGTGGCCACGAACAGCGCCGAGTCATAGCCAAAGGTGAGATCCGTGGCAGCCAGATCGTTGTCGATGGTCTTGGGCACGCCGATGATATTCAACCCCATTTCAAACAGCTTCTGGCTGATGTGCATCGTGCCGTCACCGCCGATGGCAATGAGCGCATCCAGCCCCCAGTGCCGGTAGTTGCGCACGACCCGCGCCGATTCATCCACGATCTGAATGTTGCCTTCCAGGTCTTCAATGGGATAATGAAACGGATCGCCTTTGTTGGATGTGCCTAAAATGGTGCCGCCGACACTGAGAATACCGGAGACCTCTTTGTTCTGGATTTCATGCATGCGCCCTTCGACGAAACCCTCAAATCCGTCTTCGATCCCGATGACGGTTGCGTTGTATTTTCCCATAGCGGATTTGGCCACCGCCCGGATCACCGCATTAAGACCGGGACAATCGCCGCCGCCGGTTAATATCCCCACCCGTTTTAACTGAAAGTCTGCCATCGAACTATTCCTTAATTATGGTTGGTCCGTCCTGAAACTGCCTGATCAAGCAAAACGCCTGTTACAATGTTATATTTCGACGGCATTTACTTGCCCTTTAACAGCCGTACGCGGACAGCACGATCGCCTTTCATTTCGCGCTGGACGTCAAAAGCCACGCGTTGCCCGGGCTGCAATCGTTTATCCCGGATGGTGACATCGAGATCGCTGACGTGCACAAACAGTTCTTCATCGTCATCGGAGACAATGAAGCCAAAGCCTTTGCTGTCGTCCCACATTTTGACGGTTCCGTACTGCATGGCTCCTCCATGGACGGTTGGGTTCAAAAAATAGCGGGCGGATTTCAGCGGATGCCGCTTTTTCCAGCATGTTAATCCATTTCAAATTCATCATCCAGATCGAGATCAATGGAATCGCGCACCACCGCCAGAATGGCCGACTGCGGCACTATGAGATATTTTTTATTTTCCCACTTGATTTCAACCGAGGCTTTTTTTAAAAACAGGGCATAGTCGCCGACTTCCACCTGCATGGGCAGATATTTGGGCTCCTGCACACCGCTTTTCCACGGCTCATCATCGAAACCGCCGGGTTCGGGAAGCGGTATCCCCGGGCCCACCGCCACGACCCAGCCGCTCTGCACCTGTTCTTTTTCAATGACTGTCTGCGGTAAATACAGGCCAACCTCTGTCCGTTCGACGGTATCTTCGGGGGAAATCAACACCCGATCCCCGATCACAATCAATTTCTGCTTGTTGGATTTGCCAGCCATGAACCTGGTTCCTTGTGTGATGGTGACATTGTAAATTCTAAAGATAATAGAAATTTTTAAGCAATCTTGCAACTGAATTATTTTTACGACGGGGATGTCCCGCGGTTCATTGTCATGAGCGGGACCGTGGCAAACCATTGGATCGATTCCGAAACGCGGTCGCTGGCAATGCAACAGCGGATTCGAAGTGTTCCGGAAAGCCGCGGTCGTGGAGGCTTGAACCCATAATCTGGCGGAAAAGGGGCGCAGAAAGGGACACCGGCCCGAGGCTGTGGAGTCAAACCGGCCGGGGACTAATCCCGATAAGGCTGGAGCAATCGGGAGAAACGTGGGTTGACCGGATAGCCTAAAGCGCGCGCTTTATCGAGGTAGCGGACGGCGAGGTCGAACCGACGCTGCTGGTAATAGGACACCGCCAAATTGTAGCTGGCTTCGGCATGTTCCGGATTCAACGAAAGCACCTTTCGGTAAGTGCGGATGGCTTTTCGAACCTGCCCTTTTTCGCTGTACGCCACCGCGAGATTGAAATACAGTTTTTCGGAGAAAGGATCGAGTCGAAGGGCTTTTCGGTAGGTGGCGATGGCGGAATCCACATAGCCCAGCGAAAAATAAACGGCTCCCAAATTCACCCAGGCATCCAGGAGGTTGCGATCCAGAAGCAACGCCTGCTGGTAAAAATACCGGGCAGAGTCCAGCTGTGATTTTTGAAAATGATACAGGACGCCGAGGTTCTGATAAGCTGCGGCAAAATCGGGATCGTACCGTATCGCCTGCCGCAAAAGCGCAATGGCGGTATCGGTCCGCAGCGGATCGCCGGCATAACAAAGGCCAAGATTGTAATAGGCCAGCGCTTGCGAGGAATCCAATTGCAGGGCTTTCCGGTAAGCCGCTATGGCCCTGTCCAATTGATCCAGGTTTTTATAAATATTGCCCAGATTGAGCCAGATTTCGGGAAATTCCGGGTTCTTGCGCAGAACCTGTTCGTACATGTAGATCGCTTCATCGTACAGACGGGATTTGATGTACAGATGTCCGAGGTTGATAAGCGCTTCAATGAGGTCGGGTTTGATTGCAAGCGCTTTTTTAAAATGATCCACGGCTTTGTCGTACTGCCCCAGCTCCCGGTACACATTTCCCATGTTGGAGTACGCCTCTGCCATCTTCGGATTCAATTGCAGGGCTCGTCCATAGGCATTCAAGGCCTCATCGTATTTTTTTTGCTGGGTGTAAACAATCCCCATATTGAGATAGGCGGTATCCATATTCGGATCGAGCTCGAGGGCCTGTTTGCAGGCTTGAAACGCCTTTTGATACTCGCCGGTTTGCAAATAAGCATTGGACAGGTTGATATAAATTTCCGGTAGATAGGGATTGTAGCTCAACGCCTGCCTCTGCAAATCAATGGCCTCAAGCGCCTCGCCTTTTTCCAGCAAAGCATTGCCGAGATTGCTGAGTGCTTCAGGGTAGAACGGATTCAGTTCGGTGGCCAATTGCAGAATGGCAATGGCTTCATCAAGGCGGTTGTATCGGCGGTAGGTGTTGCCTAAGTTGTTGAGATAGATGCCGATCACATTTTTTTTGCGAATATTTTGAAGATAGAACGGCGATTGATCGTCGATATGATACCGGTTTTGATAAAATGTGTCCGGCGCCATTTTGCCCCGGTCGGTGGTCTCGATGTTGATGCGTGTGCGGCCGTCGTCGTAACGGACAAAGAAATGGCCCGGGGCCGGAACCCCGTACAAAGGCAGACCAAGCCGTTCGGCAATGCTCAGGTAGGGAATGGATAGAGTTAAACAGTAACCTTTTTTGCGTTCGAGAACCGAATTGAGCAGCAAATTTCGCGGATCGCGGCCGGCGGTATCCTGGGCATCGGTGGTGAATTTGAGTTCATCATAAAAGAAACGGTTCATGATACGCACCATTTCGTGCGGTGAGTGCGCATACTGCAGTCGCTGGCTTAGAGCGGCTGCCATGCTGTCCAATAGGGTCGCATACGGCTGCGGATCAATGGATTGGCGAAACAGATCGAAATTGGCTGCCTGCGACAAAGCCAGCACGGTTGCCGAGAGGTTCAGGGAATCTTCCGGAGTGATGCGAATGCGATCCAGCACGGAAAGGATTTGTGCTTCGGAGTGCCGCTCGCGTTTGCTGCCGGCGGCGGTACTCGGATGTGCATTCAGCAAAGCCAGGCTGAGAACGAGGATCGTCACGCAAAAAAAATAAACTCCAAAGCTGGG
>WFVT01000392.1 GCA_015491485.1 Candidatus Zhuqueibacterota bacterium | reverse complement strand
GTGTTCGCCAAGACCGAGGTCTACATCGGCGGCGAAAAACAAAAAAAGATCACGGCCTTTCTTGTAGAGGCCGGCTGGGATGGCTTTTCCGCCGGTAAGCCGGAACACAAATTAGGCATTCGCGGTTCCAACACCACCTCGCTCAATTTTGACAGCGTTCAGGTGCCGGTGGAAAACGTGCTCGGCCCCATCGGCAAGGGCTTCAAGGTGGCCATGGAAACGCTCAACCTGGGACGTTTGAGTCTGGCCGCGGGTTGCGTGGGGGGCTGCAAGGCGCTGATTCACGCCAGCATCGATTATGCGAAAAACCGGCAGCAGTTCGGCCAGCCCATCGCCAATTTCGAAATGATCATGGACAAAATTGCGCAGATGGTGGCCGACACCTATGCGGCTGAGAGCATGGTGTACCTCACCAGCGCCCTGGCCGATCGCGGCGATGTGGATTACTCCCTCGAATCGGCGATCTGCAAAGTGTATTCGTCCGAAGTGCTGTGGCGCACGGTGAACGAGACGGTGCAAATTGCCGGCGGCCTCGGCTATTCGCAGGACTATCCGTACGAACGCTACTTGCGCGACGCCCGCATCAATTTGATTTTTGAGGGCACCAACGAGATTCTGCGCATGTTCGTGGCGCTGGCCGGCATGCAGGGGCCCGGCGAGTACCTCAAGCGCATTGGCCGCGCCCTGCGCGATCCCATCAAGGGATTTGGCCTGCTGGCCGAGTTTGCGGTGGAAAAGGTGAAGGATGTGGTGGCCAAAGATTCGCTGAAGAACATCGATCCGCAGTTGAAGTCCGAAGCCGACCGCTTCAATGAATTTGCAGCCGAGCTGGCGAGCCTGGTGGAAAAATCGCTGATGAAGTACGGCAAGGATATCGTACAGCACGAGTTCATTCTGGCGCGCATCGCCAACATGGCCATTGATCTGTTCGGCATGGCCGCCATGCTGTCGCGACTGGACACGGATATCAAAAACGGGCGGTCGGTGGACAAGGCGCTGCCGGCGTTTCAGTTGTATTACGATCGGGCCTGGCGGCGTGTGCGCCGGGAAGCCCGGCAGGTGGAAAACAACATCGACGACGTCCGCCGCGAAGTGGCGGAACATGCTTACGAAGTGGAAAAGTTTCCGTTTGACCTGTTTTAGGGGGTGGGAACGCGGATGGGATTATCGATGGAGCGGCTTTCTCATCCATCAATGGTACAAGAACATTCTCACTTCGGCTTTTGTTTATCCATCCGGCCCCGGCGGTCGGATGCGCACCTTTTATGAGTTTTGCAATTCATCGGACTGCATGATTGAAATAGAGTAAGGAGGAACAGCAGTGAAGATAGCCATTCTGTTGAAACAGGTGCCGGTCAAAGACGCCCAGTTGAAAGTCAACGGCGACGGCACGTGGATCGATGAGAGCGATGTGACGTTCGAGATCAACGAGAGCGATCATTACGGGCTGGAAGAGGCCCTTCGGTTGAAGGAAAAACACGGCGGTGAAGTGGTGGTGGTCAGCATGGGACCGGAACGCACCAAAGAGGCCATCAAGCAGGCGCTGGCCAAAGGCGCCGACCGCGCCATTTACATCAACGACGACGGCGTGCGCAGCGCCGATCCGGTGATCAACGCCAAGATTCTGGCTGCGGCGCTCAAACCGGAAAATTTCGATCTGGTGCTGTCCGGGTTGCAGAGCGATGATCTCGGTCACGGCCAGACCGGTGTGATCGTCGCGGAACTGCTGGGCATGGCCCATGCCACCATCGTCATGGAAACCGACGTGAAAGACGGCAAAATCAAAGTGAAACGCGAGCTGGAAAGCGGCTGGTTCCAGTATGTGGAAATCCCGCTGCCGGCCATGCTCACCATCCAGTCCGGATTGAACCAGATCCGCTACGCCACCATCAAGGGCATCATGGCGGCGAAGCGCAAGGAAATTAAGGAAGTCACCCCGGCCGATCTCGGACTTGACGCGGCCGAGCTGCAATCGCCCGGCGTGAAGCTGCACAAAATGTACGTGCCGGTGAAGACCAAAGAAACGGTCATCCTGGAAGGCGATCCGAAAGAGATCGTCAGCCAGTTGGTGGAGAAGCTGAAAAATGAAGCAAAAGTGATTTAAGTTGTCACCACAAAGGCACAAAGGGCACAAAGACAAACAACATAATATGCAAAAAGCCCATCAATTTTTGTAAATTCAGCTCGGTGTCCTTTGGCTTTCACCGCAATGGCATCAAACGAAAAAAGGAGCAGAAACCATGGCAGAAGGCATTCTCGTGATCATAGAGAACAACGGCGAACAGGTGAATCGTCTGGCCTGGGAAGCGCTGACCGGCGCGCAGACGTTTGCCGCCGAAGTGGGACAGCCGGTGTATGCGGCCGTTCCCGGCAAAAGTGTGGCGAGCCTTGCCGAAGAGGTCGCCGGCAAAAAGCTGGACAAAGTGTATGTGCTGGAAGATGACAAACTGCAAAACTACACCCCCGACGGCTACACCGCGGCGCTGAAACAGCTCATCGACAGCGTGCAGCCCGCTTATGTGTTTTTCGGGCATTCCTATCAGGTACGTGACTATGCGCCGAAATTGGCGACCGTTTGTGAACGGCCGATGCTCAGCGATGTGATCGGCTATCGCATGGAAAACGGCAAGCCGGTGTTCGTGCGGCAGATGTTCTCCGGCAAATTCAGCGCCGATTTCACTTTCGAAGGTGAAGCGCCGTACTTCGTTTCCTTTCAGGCCGGCACCTTCAACGCCGATGAGCTGCAGGACGGCAAAGCCGACGTCGAAACGTTCTCGCTGGATCTGAGCGGCGTGGAAATTCGCACCGAGGTGCTGGACATCTTCCAGGGCGTGAAAAAGGAAGTGGATCTGTCCAAAGCCGAGGTGATCGTCTCCGCCGGACGCGGATTGAAAGAGAAAGACAACCTGAAGCTGGTGTTCGATCTCGCCGAGGCGCTGGGCGGCGAGGTGGCCGCGTCGCGGCCGGTGTGCGACGACGGCTGGTTGCCCGTGGACCGGCAGATCGGCTCATCCGGGCAGACCGTGGCGCCGAAACTGTATCTCGCGGTGGGCATTTCCGGCGCCATCCAGCACGTGGTCGGCATGAAAGGCTCGAAGTACATCGTGGCCATCAATAAAGACCCGCACGCGCCGATTTTCGAGATCGCCGATGTGGGCGTCGTCGCCGATCTGTTCGAGGTTGTGCCGGAGCTGACCAAGGCGATCAAAGAGGCGAAGGCGGCGTAAGAAATCAATCTGTGGCTGCAAACCTGCCGGGTTGGTGCGACCCGGCAGGTTTTTTTATGTGCGGGGATTCTGGTTGCTTTTGGGGCCGATGCGATGGTATCCGTGAGACAGGATCCATCGCTTCCCGATGCCAATGGTCAGGAACAGAATGCTTACGTTGGGGGGCTCATTCCACGGCAGGAAAGATTATGGGGCCGGGCCTCCGGGAGCTGGATCATGAATGTCGGAAATCAGGCAAGCATAAAAATCATGCGAATCCGAAACCTACAAAGGGGATACGATGACAGAGAATAAACTCCGTCAATTGAGCGATAGCGAGCTGCAAAAGCAGTTGAAAAAATATCGATTGCTGACTCTGGTTCCTTTGCTTTTGGGGCTCCTGGTGACCGTCCTGCTCATCTGGTTTGATCGGGAAAGAAGCTATTGGCCACTTGTTTATTTTCTCATGTTGATGATTCTGTTGCCGCTGATTTTAAAATCCGGGAGGCTGCACCGGGAGTGGCGGAGAAGAATGTAGTCCGATAGTCCACTCTGCGCTTTATCAATTGCGAATCCCCCGGAACCGTCCTGTTTTGTGGGGCGGATAAATGATGCAGGAGCCGGTATGCCGCAAACGGATGCCCTTCCACGGCATGACGGAAAACTTCAGGTGAAACACAAATAGGAGCTGTTCCGAAACAGAAAAATTGCTCTCAAATCGTCATGCCTGCGGAAACGGGCGTCCGACAGAAACCATCTCTTATGGATCCCCACTTTCTCGGGAAGGACGCTGAAAGGAAATTTGGGGACGGCTCCATTGTCTTTGGTTCATTTTGCCTGATTATGATGAAATGAAGATCGGATATCCCTTGGCTTTCCTGAATCCGGCCCAATCGGCGCATGACAAAATCATAAGCGTCGTCCCGTAAATTC
>WFVT01000391.1 GCA_015491485.1 Candidatus Zhuqueibacterota bacterium | reverse complement strand
GTGCAGATTCATATAAAGTTATTTTTATTTTTCTACGAGCGCAAGATGAATTGGCTCAGGTCGGTTGACGGGTTGGGGCTATCACCGGCTGGATCGCTTTGCGAATGAAAGCACCGATTTTCTGGATCGCCTGCCGGGCCTGAGGCAGAAACGGGGCGAAAAAGTGCCATACGTGCATCATGTCCGGCCATATTTCCAGAGACACATTCACCCCTGCGGTACGGGCCTTTTCGGCGAAGCGCAGGCTGTCGTCCAGCAGCACTTCGTGGGTGCCGACGTGGATGAGCAGCGGTGGCAGGCCGCGCAAATCGCCGTACAGCGGTGAGGCGTAGGGATTTTGGGGGGCTTCGTTTCCGAGATACTGTTTCGCCACATAATCGAGCGCGGCTACCGGCACAATGGGGTCCACGGCGGCCTTGCTTTGAAGGGAGCTTCCGGTCCCGGCCAGATCGGTCCATGGAGATAGACCAACCGCGGCGGCGGGCAGCGGTTCGCCGCGGTCGCGCAAATAGAGCAGTAACGCCAGCGTCAGTCCGCCGCCGGCGGAATCCCCGGCCACGACCAGCCGTTCGGGCGGTATGTCCTGCTGCAGCAGCCAGCGATAGGCGCGGTGCGCATCGTCCAGCGCCGCCGGAAACGGATGCTCCGGCGCCAGACGATAGTCAATGATCAGGCACCGGATTCCGGATGCTTTGGCAATGCGCGCCGCCAGCGCCCGGTGCGTGCGGATCGAGCCCATGACGTAGCCCCCGCCGTGCAGATACAACATAGCCGCATCGGACGGACTGTCCCCGGGAATGAGCCATTCGGCGGGCAGCGAATCAATGCGGATGGCCGTGCGCCGGACTCCCCGTGGCATGGGGATGAGTCCGGCTGCGCGTTCCAATCGCTGTCGGCGGGCTTGCAGGCTTGCAAACCGCCGATTGAGCGACCGGCTGAGGCGCAGCAGTATGTTGTGCAGGATTCGATGAATCATCATTCGTGCCACTTTTGCAAGTAAAAATGCAAAGCTCGAAGTGAAAATATCGCTGCCAGATTGGGCCGAATCCACCCCGCGCGGCAAGTTTGTCATAACGCCGCAAGGCGTTTCAGTGCCAGAAGGAATACCGCATCTTGAACAGCAATTGATACGACTCACGCCGCCAGCGTTCGGTGATCGACTGCGCCAGGTTGTGATTGTAAACAATAAACAGATCACCGTCCGGCGAAAAGGTCCAGCGCAGTCGCGTATTGGTGCCGATGGTATTGCTTTCATTATCGTACTGTATGAAACTGCTGAGTTGCAGATCCGGTGAAGGCGTGAACGACAGACGAACCGCAAAGAGCCGCTGGGTAAAATCACCCTCCTTCAGCCGGCCGTAATTCAGCTCGCCACTCACGCGTGCTACAAACACAGCCGACGGCTTGATATCCATGTAGAATTCGATCTGATCCAGCCGGCCGCTGTAAAACCCGCCGAACCACCAGGTGACCTGCCCGCTGATTTTGCGCTTGCTGGCCAGGCCGGCTTCGAGCCGGTAGCGCAACCAGTGGTAAGCGCCAACCGGGATGACCACATTTTCTGCAATTTCAAAAGGTTCCGGCAAATTCTCGCCCTGCGGAACCACGTTGAACTCAAAACGGTCACCGCTTTCAAACCGCCAATTGACCGGCGCTGTAAAGATGCGGTAACTCTCCCACTGGTTTTGCAGATTGGTGACCAGAAACGGGTAAAATTCATGAAACATCTGGCGGACCAGCTTCCAGCGCGGCCGCGGCGAGTAGCGCACCCCAAACCGCCAGCTTTTGATTCCCGGTCTCGGAACAAATCCCAGAGACGGCTGGAAAGCATCTCCGATATACTTGTACACAAAAGCGATGTCCCAGAGATCGTTGGGATAATCAATTTTAAATCCGTAGGCGGTTTTATCACCGTTCAAATCGGCGCGCTGATTGTACAGCGCCCAGATTCCCACCAGAAAGTTTTTATTGCCACGAAAAAATGAAGTCTGGTACGTAAAATCGGCGCCGAGCAGCCAACTGTTTGCCCGACCGAGCGGATCGCCAAACGTGGCAATGAAGCCCGTGGACGATTCTCGCCATATATTTTGTTTGATCCGTACCACGCCCATGGTTGATGCCGGTGTCAGGTCAGTTACCGAACGCGTCCGAGTGATCAGCGCTCCGATGTTAGTATTTGCCACGCGGCCGTTCAATTTCAGCCCGGCATCGATCGGGATTTGCCGGCCGCGGTACAGGCCGATTCTCCGGCTGAAAAACGGGATGATATCCCGGCTGAGGCCGAGGCCGAATTCGAAGATATCCGCCCCGCGCAGGAAAAAGGTGCGTTTTTCCGGGAAAAACAGCGGAAAGCGGGTCAAATTGGTCTGCCGGGCATCGACCTCGGTTTCGGCAAAATCGGTGTTGAGAGTGAACAGAGCCTCCAGATTGGAACCGAAACGTTGCGCAATGTCCAGACTGAAATCGCGGCGAAAATCGGTGGCTGCACCGGGAGAAGAAACACCGACGCCGGCAACCGAAGACGGCGTAAAGGTGAGTCCGAGGCCAAAATCGAATGAAGGCAACTGGATGAGCCGGCCGGCGTGCTGGGTCTGGCCAAATTCATAGTCGATGGTCGCCCCGGACCACCGGTCGGTTTCTTGCAGACGCTGGATGCGCCGCTCGATGTTGAAGCCCCACACGGTGCCGCCGCGCTGAAACGTGAGACTTTTGATCGGCAGGTGAATTTCCACCGACCAGCCATATCCGCCGATGTGGGTCTCAGCGTCCCAAACAGCGTCCCACTGACTGTTTTCGTCCTCGCCCTGCCGCATCACCAGTGCATCATAGCGCGCCCCGGCGGGATTGACGCGGAAAATATAGCCGGTTCGGCCGTCATTAAACGTATCCAGAGCCAGCGCGATGTAATCTTCCCGCGACAGCCGGGCATCCCGCCCGCGGCTGTAAGCCACGATTTTTTCAGGCTCTGGATCATAACACATCACACCGATGTATAAACTTTTACGGTTGGCCAATACGCGCACGACGGTGCGGGCGGTGGGTTGCCCGCCCGGATGGGGCTCAATCATGGTGAGGTGGATAA
>WFVT01000390.1 GCA_015491485.1 Candidatus Zhuqueibacterota bacterium | reverse complement strand
GTTCCAAATTAGTGCTAATGTCGCAATTATTGCGCCCCACCAAGCTGCGTAATCACTTATTGACCAGTTACTAAAGTTCATAGTTGACCTTATGCATAACATTAAATTAGCAAACAATCGACTCGCATTTCCAATGTCTATTATCAAACAAAAATGTCCATCATTAGACATTTTTGCAAGAACTTTCAATAATACACAATAAAAATGTCTACTGTTAGAAAATCGTCTGAGGGGTAACGCATTTTCCCTCTCACCATGAATGCCTCGTTGAAAAGCTGAAAATTGCTAAAAACAGAGCTATTTTATAATTTGACTGAGTCATAATACCCCCATCAACCAAAATTCCTATTGCGTGTTTTCAAAATCGGTCTTACTGCGAATGGATTCCGGCGGGATGGGATACTCGCCGGTGAAACAGGCCGTGCAGTAGGTCATCTCTTTGGGGACGGACTTCAGTAAACCTTCCAGCGACAGGTACTGCAAACTGTCTGCCCCCAGGTATGCACAAATCTCGTCGATACTCATGTTGTTGGCGATCAGCTCCTCGTGCGTCGGGAAATCCATGCCGTAATAGCACGGCGCTTTGATGGGCGGTGAACTGACCCGCACGTGCACTTCTTTGGCGCCCGCCCGGCGGATCATCTTGATGAGCTGGCGCAGGGTCGTGCCGCGCACGATGGAGTCATCGACCACCACCACCTTGCGGCCCTTGAGCACACCCTTCACCGTGTTGAACTTCACCCGCACTTTGAAATCGCGGATGCCCTGGCCCGGCTGGATGAACGTCCGGCCGACGTAATGGTTGCGGATCAGCCCCAGCTCGAACTTGATGCCGCTACGGCGCGAAAAGCCCACCGCCGCGGTGTTGGAGCTGTCCGGCACGGAAATCACGATATCGGCGTCGAGCGGGCCGTTCTTTTTGCTTTCCAGCGCCAAAAATTTGCCCAGCCGCCGTCGGGCGCGATCGACGTTTTCGTTGAAAATGCGGCTATCGGGTCGCGAAAAATACACGAATTCGAAGATGCAGGCATGATGGCCGTTTTTCGGTGGTTCGGACAGGCGATACGACTGCACCCCCCTGTCATTGATGGCGACAATTTCACCGGGCTCGATATCGCGCAGATACTTGCCGCCGATCAGATCGAGGGCGCAGGACTCAGACGCCACCACATGCGTAAACCGCTTGCGGCCCAGGCACAGCGGCCGGAAGCCGTGCGGATCGCGCACCGCGTACAGCGTGTCCCGGGTGAGCAGGGTGATGGAATAGGCGCCCTGAATGCGGCTGAACGCCTCACGCAACTTATCGATCATCGTCGTGGCGCGCGAGCGGGCCAGCAGATGCAACACGATCTCAGTATCGGATGTGGTCTGAAAAATCGCCCCTTCGCGCTCCAGCTCTTTGCGCAGGGTGCGCGCATTGACGAAATTGCCGTTGTGCGAAATCGCAATCGGGCCATCGATGGAATTGACCAGCAGCGGCTGCGCATTGATCAGCACCGTGGAGCCTGTGGTGGAATAGCGGTTGTGGCCGATGGCCATGCGGCCCGGCAATTGCTCCATGATTTTCGGATCGGAAAACACATCGGCGACCAGCCCCATGCCCACATGGCGATACATGCGCTCGCCGTCGGTGGTCACGATGCCGGCGCTTTCCTGCCCGCGGTGTTGCAGGGCGTATAAACTCAAATAGGCCAGAGTGGCGGCTTCTTTGTGGCCGTAAATGCCCACCACTCCGCAATTGCTTTTGGGTTTATCAATGTGCGGCTTGCTCTGAAACGAATCCATGTCGGACAATCGAACACCTCCGTCAATCCAAAATAAAAATCAGACTTCCAAGAGCGATTCCGAGAAAATCGGCAAACAGGTCTTTCCAGCTGGCCCGTCCGCGACCGGAAACGCCGTCATAAATCTCTTTGCCGACGCCTGCCAAAGCGGCGCCGGCGATGGCAATGCCCAGCGCCTGATTTTGTTCGAGGCCCGCGTGCTGCTGATAGACGTACATCTGTGCGCCGACGAGGTAGGCGCTTAAAGCTATGTGTTTGAATTTGTCGGCGCCGAGCCACGGATCCGCCAGGTGCGTGCGACTGGAATCCTGTGCCGTGCTGTCGGCAACGACAGGCGATGCGCTCAATTCCTGCGCCGTCACCGTATCAGACGGCACTGTCGGCCCGGCGATCCATGAAATGATAAAGATAAGCCAACAGGACCAATATCGCAAGGTTATTCACCGATTGTTGGATGGTTGGGATTTTTGCATCAAAACGGCGAATTAAAATTGTTTTGGGCTAAAGCCCAATTTTTTCTTCGGAGTTTCCCGTCGTCCCCGGCTTAAAAGCCGGGGCTACTCAATCAAGGGCTAATCAATCAAATACGCCCGGCCGGAAATAAAGATTCGCTGCCGATCCCCAATAGCCCCGAGCTTCAGCTCGGGGAAAACAGCGAGTTTCCCAAAT
>WFVT01000389.1 GCA_015491485.1 Candidatus Zhuqueibacterota bacterium | reverse complement strand
TTTCCGGCACGTCTTCCCACAAATATAGCTTTCTTGACGAATTTTGTCTATCAAAATCATCTAACCTACGTGATTGCGGAAGCGGCCAGGGCGGCATGAAGTCAATTGGATGAAGATGCCGACCTGATACCGGATCCGATCCCTGTCCGGTGCCCTCGGAGTCGGAGGGCAACGTTCCCGGATGTGTCTCGGTAAAAAAACTGCCGCCGGTGCAATGGAAACCCTGGCAATCGCAAAGGGTTCGAATGATTGGACTCCAAAACGGCTGAAATTCCAAAACATCATTAACAGCGATGAGGTCATATCCACCATGCTTGAAGTGATTGCGATTATCGTATTTGCAGTGATATTTGCGTTTATTGGATTGCAATATTTTGCTGTCAGCCGGGCAAAACGATTGCGCGGCCAAACAGTGGAGCCGGCAATCTTCAAAAAATTGCGCCTGAAAAAGCAAAGCCCCGCCTTGCTTTATTTTACATCACCAACGTGTTCGATGTGCCGTATTCAAGAACAGGAAATCCAGGGGTGGAAACCCCGAAACGTCCAGTGGGTGGTGGTAAACGTTGCGCAACATCTGGACGTCGCCCGGTACTTCAAAATTATGGGAACCCCTTCTTTCATCCTGATTGATGAGCAGGCCCGGGTGCAGGAAGTCTTGGTGGGGAAACAACCGTTGAGCCGTTTGAAACATCTGGCGCCGTAACCGGGCGAATGTCGGATTTTGCCAACCGATTTGCTGATCAGAAGTTGGATTTTTGCTGCCCTGTGAAACAATACTTGACTTTTGTCGGCGGCTCTTTTATCTTTTTGGCGCAATGATCCCCTCCGGCCGATTTATTGGATCCTTTTCCTTGAAAAGCTGTATGTCGGCCGGGATTTCATGAATCCACAGTGTCCAATACCAATGCCGATGGATACGAGGCTTTTCGCCAACTCCTCGTGGTACCTATTCTGCTTTATTTTTCTTTTCCTGATCCTTTCCTCTACATGGCACCCGTCTAAAATCAATCCGTTTCGTGAACATAGAAAAAGGGGCTTTTCATGATTCGATCCAGTTTTGCCCTCCCCAATCATGCGGGTGAGGTCATCCATGGCGATCTGCGGCATCGTCAGGATGTGCGTCAGGCGCCGGTGGTGGTCATTTTGCACGGCTTCAAAGGCTTTAAGGATTGGGGATTTTTCCCGGAAATCAGCTTACGGCTGGCCGAAAGCGGTTATGCCACGGTCTGTTTTAATTTTTCTCGCAACGGTATCGGGACGGATCCGCGTAAATTCACCGAAATGGAAAAATTTGCCGAAAACACCATCTCCCATGAACTGGCCGATGCCAGTCGGGTGATTGAAGCCATTCAAAACGGGGAAATTGGCGGAAAGGCCGTGGACCCCGAACGAATCGGCCTGTTGGGCCACAGTCGAGGCGGCGGGATCGCCATTTTACTGGCGGAAAAATTGGCGGACGACATTCAATGCCTGGTTACATGGGCTTCGGTTGCCAGCTTTTTCCGTTTTAATGATGATCATATCCGGCAATGGGAAGAGCGAGGCTACATCGAAGTGGAGAATGTCCGTACCGGGCAAATGATGCGTATGAACAAGACGTTCTGGGATGATTTGCAGCAGCACCGGGAAGAGTACGATCTGCTGCGCGCCGTTTCCAATGTGGATGCCCCCAGCCTGTTCATCCATGGCAATGCCGACACGACCATCCCCCATCAGGAAAGCGAAAAACTGTACGAGGCGTGCGGTGCGGTTTCCAAACGGTTGGAAATTATTGAAGGGGCAAATCATACCTTCGGTATCCAGCATCCCATGGAGCAGGCCTCTCAGCATTTTGAGATTGTCGCGGATTTGACTGAAAATTGGCTGGATAGTTATTTGCAAATTTAGTATCGTGGCTTCCGGCCTCACTATCCGGACGGCGACGGATATGCGGCAGGCGGGCCGGTTTTCATGCAGGATTTATGTTCAAATGATCATTTAGGAAGCGAAAAGGAGGTTGGTTATGCGACGCAAGCCGTGGATAATGGCATATGTTTACATTCTGTCTTTGTTGGCTGTGCTGCCGCTTTCGGCGGCGGATAAAATCATCACACCGGAAATCATTGCTTCCCTCAATACCGTAACCGAGGTCGCCATGTCGCCGGACGGCCAGTGGATCGCCTATACAGTTCGTTCACGCAGCGATGAAGAGGGCCCTGCCGGTTATACGTACCGCATCTGGTTGGTGGATACCAAAGGCAAAGAGGCCCGGCCGATGACCGCCGCAGAGTTTTCAGCACACGCCATCCATTGGTTTAAAGACAGCAAACGGTTCGCCTTCTTGAGCAAACGCGGCGAAGAAGCCCGGCAGCAACTCTATGTGCTGGACATCCGCGGGGGGGAAGCGCAGGCGCTGACGGATTTGGAAAAGGGGCTGTCGAACTACAAATTCTCACCGGATGAGAACCGTATCGCTTTCGTGCGCCGGGATGAGCCCACCAAGGAGGAGAAGGAGAACAAGAAAAAGGGCAAAGACTGGCGGGTGGTGGATACGAATTACAAATTCAATCGATTGTATGTCCTGGATCTGATAAGCGGCAAAACCACGCTGGTCACCAAAGATGATTTGCATGTCGTCGATTATGCCTGGGCGCCGGACGGCAAAGAGCTGGTCTTCACGGCGTGTGAGACCCCATTGACCGACGACACCTACATGTACAAAAAGATTTATTTCGTATCCGCCGACGGCGGCAAAGCCCGGGTAGCGGTGAAAACCGAGGGCAAGCTGGGCAAGGTGGAATTCTCGCCCAATGGCAAGATGATCGCCTGGCTGGGCGCCACAAACCTTCACGATTCGCAGGCGCAAAGCCTGTTCATTGCCAATGTGGATGGCACCGGCAAGAAAAACCTGACTCCAGAATATGAAGGATCCGTTTTGTGGTTCACCTGGCTCAGCGATCGCACCATCGCCATGACGGCGGTGGAAAAGACCTCGACGCACCTGTACCATGTCACCGTGCCTGATGGCAAGAAAAAGCATATCCGAAAAAGCCGACCGGTATTCATGAATGTGAGTTACGACGCCCGTCGGCGTTCGTACGCATTTGCCGGCAATACACCGGTTCATCCCGATGAAGTTTTTTATGTACCCTCTGGCAGCAAGCCGGCCAAACGGATGACGAACACCAATCCGGTGCTGGATTCACTCAAAATGGCCGATCAGTTCACCATCGAATACAAAGCACAGGATGGTTTGCTTATCACCGGTGTGGTGATGAAACCGGTGGATTATCAGGAAGGCAAACGGTATCCGCTGATCGTCAGTCCGCACGGCGGCCCCGAATGGGCGGTACTCGATGGTTGGAACACGTACTATATCCGCTGGGGACAGTTGCTGGCGGCCCGCGGTTATGTGGTATTCTGGCCGAATTACCGTGGCAGCACCGGTCGCGGGGTGAAATACGCCATGGCCGACCAGAAAGACCTTGGCGGGCAGGAGTTCCGCGATGTGCTGGCCGGTATCGATTACCTCGCCGATGAGCTGGGGCTGGTGGATAAAAACCGCGTCGGTATGGGCGGCGCTTCGTACGGCGGCTATTTTTCGGCGCTGGCCGCCACCCGCTATTCGCAACACTTCAAAGCCGCCATCAATTTTGCCGGCATCAGCAACTGGATTTCGTTTACCGGCACGAGCGATATCCCGATGGAAAATTCGCTGGTGCACTGGGGATTCAAAAAGCCGTATGATCATCTGGACGCCATGTGGAACGGCTCGCCGATGAAATATATCAATCAATGCCAAACGGCCGTTTTGATCGCACACGGAGAAAAAGACCTGCGCGTGCCGATCAGTCAGGGCTGGGAGATGTACACCGCCATTAAAGTGATTAACAAAACCAAGCGTGCCGAGGGGATGACCAACGGTAAAGGGCCGATTCCGGTGGAATTTGTGATTTATCCACGGGAGGGGCACGGCCTGAGGGAACGTGAGCATCAGATTGATTTCATGCACCGGGCTTTGAACTGGTTTGATAAATACGTCAAAGGAGCGGAGTGAGCTTTTTCGCTATTGGGGTAGCATCCGGCTAAACGGTTTCCGTTCTAAAGGAAACTCCCCGGAATACCCCCTCAATCCCGATGGCAGTCAGCGAGAATCGGGCATCATGATGCAGTTGATGCCCGATTTTTTTAATGGAGCCCAACCATCCTTGCTTATTAAAAAGGCATCCCGGGCCTCTTGGCTTCTAATAATTCAAGATAGAAGCCTATGTTACAGTGGAGTAAGCATCCCTGCTTGCATGTGGCGCAAGCATCCTTGCTTGCGTGTGGTGTAAGCATCCTTGCTTGCGAAAGAAACCGCTGATTCCGAACCGGACACAAGTGAGTCGTACCAACCATCCTCTTCGTCTTGTTCATCCAATTTAAAAAAAACAGCTTTTGACCGGATTCACCGGATCAGCCGGATGTGATAAGAACGAAAGCGAGGAAGCGTAAGGCTATCTTTGATTGGACTCAGGCCTAAAAAGAGTCCCTGCCCTTTTGCACCATCTGTCTTATTCACGTCCTGTTCTAATCAAAGCTCTGCGCACTCAGCGCCTTTGCGACAGCTTAACAAAAGCAAACACGGATGAGACGGATGCCACAGATGACCACGGATACGAACGAAAAAACATCGAGAGTGAAACCGATGGCTTTGGCCGCAATTCAATCAATGTTTTTTGATGGAGTTTTGACTGACTCAATCCGCGTTTGATCGGTGTGTATCCGTGGCTCATAAAAATTATTGCATCACAGATTGGGGAACGGCGCTTATTGTAGCATAAGTCTATGAAAACCCTCCGCGCGCTCAGCGCCTCTGCGAGAGCATACCATCAAACCAGGCGGAAAACCCTCGGCCGGAAGCCTTCGGGCGGGTTAAGCAATAATGGTAAACCGTTCCAACGGATTAGCCCGCATACCCAAAAAACGGCAGCGGTTTCCCGCTGCATTACAGCCTCTTCAACCTATCTTGCTATCTTCCGAAAAAACAAAATATTGATTGCTGTGTATTCAAAAAGTATGCCAAAATCCGGGAAAATAGGCTTGACAAAGATTTCCTGTTTGCATATATTAGCTTTCGGTTTTTTAGAAGGTTATATACGTTTCAACAAAACCGGAAGTCCTCCGGATTTTCACCGCCATTCGCCCCGGGCTGTCATGGAAAAGGCCGAGGCCGTCTCGGTTGGAGATTGAAAGAATAAGCGGAATGGCCGAATCCGTGGCACGGCGGGAAAATGCAAGCACATTCAGCGGAGATAAAAACATGGCCATTACCATCGACGATGTGAAAAAAGTGGCCGCGCTGGCCAAGCTGGAATTCGACGAGGCCGAACTGCAGGCCATGAAGCAGGACCTGGAAAAGATCGTGTCGTACGTGGAAAAGCTCAAAGAACTGGATGTGGACGGTGTCCCGGAAACCAGCCATGTTCTGAATCTCCACAATGTCATGCGCGAAGACCGTGCGCGCACGTGGTTGAGTAACGAAGAAGCCCTGGCCAATGCCCCCGCAAAGAAACAGGGCTTTTTTAGTGTGCCGAAAGTCATCGGCTGACGGGGCGGAGCATGAGTGCGGTTGGCGTCATACCGGCGCGTTACGCCTCGAGCCGATTTCCGGGCAAGCCACTGGCCGATCTGGGCGGCAAGCCGATGATTCAGCATGTGTATGAGCGGGCGGCCCAAGCCGGCCGGTTGCAGCAGGTCATTGTGGCCACGGATGACCGGCGCATCGCCGAAGCCGTGCGGGCGTTTGGCGGGCGGGTGCAAATGACGCGCAGCGATCACCCCAGCGGCAGCGACCGCGTGGGCGAGGTGGCCGCCACTCTGGATGCGGACATCATCGTCAACATTCAGGGCGATGAGCCGTTCATCGATCCGGATGCCATTGATCTCGCGGTGGAAACCCTGGAAGCGCACCCGGACGCGCCGGTGGCCACGCTGGTGCGGCCGTGCGACAGCGTGGAGGAGCTGCAATCGCCGAACACGGCCAAAGTCGTGCTGGACGACGCCGGACATGCGCTATATTTTTCGCGCGCGGCCATTCCGTTCTATCGGGATGAAACCCATCCGGCAAACTGGCTGAAGGCTTCGTCCTATTTTTTACACATCGGCCTGTACGTGTATCGTAAGGCTTTTTTACTGGAATACATCACCTGGCCCCCGGGCCGATTGGAACGCATTGAGAAACTGGAGCAGTTGCGCATTCTCGAACGAGGGTACCGCATCATCTGTGCAAAGACCGATTATCACGCGATCTGTGTGGATACCCCGGAAGACCTGGCGCAGGCTCAGCAAATCCTGAAGGAGTATGGTGTTGCATAAATCCGGCAAAACCAAGTATATCTTCGTGACCGGCGGCGTCGTGTCCTCGCTGGGCAAGGGCGTGGCCGCCGCCTCCATCGGCGTGCTGTTGCAGGCGCGCGGACTGCGTGTCACCATCCTGAAATTCGATCCCTACATCAACGTCGATCCCGGGACCATGAGCCCATTCCAGCACGGCGAGGTGTACGTCACCGACGATGGCGCCGAAACCGATCTCGACCTCGGGCATTACGAGCGCTTCCTGGATGTGAACATGTCCCGGAAAAATAACGCCACCACAGGGCAAATTTATTACGAAGTCATCACGCGCGAGCGCCGCGGCGACTATCTCGGAAAAACCGTGCAGGTGATTCCGCACATCACCAATGAAATCAAGCGGCGCATTTATGCCGTGGCCCGGGATGACCAGCCGTACGACGTGGCCATTGTGGAGGTCGGAGGCACGGTGGGCGATATCGAAAGTTTGCCATTTTTGGAGGCCATCCGCCAGTTTTGTCTGGAAGAAGGCCCGCAGAACACCTTCAATATCCATCTCACCCTGGTGCCGTACATCAAGGCATCGGGCGAGATGAAAACCAAGCCGACGCAGCACTCGGTAATGCGGCTGCGCGAGATCGGGCTGCAGCCCAATGCGCTGCTTTGCCGCTGCGAGCGCCCGATGGAAAAAGAGGTACGTGAAAAAATTGGTCTGTTCTGTAACGTGCCGCCGGATCATGTCATCGAGGCGCGCGACCTGCCGACGATTTATCAGATACCGCTGGTGTTTGAGGAAGAGGGACTGGGTGACATTTTGGTCGAAAATCTGGGGCTGCCGAAAGTCAAGCCGGATCTGGCCGAATGGAAGAAGCTGGTGAAGCGGATTCAGAGTCCTTCGCGGGAAGTGCCCATCGCCATTTGCGGCAAATATGTGAATTTGAAAGATTCGTACAAGAGCATCATCGAGGCGTTCACGCACGCCGGGGTGGCCAATAACGCGCACGTGCGGCTGAAGTGGGTGGATGCCGAGGATGTGGAGCGTGACGGTCCGGAGCGGTATTTTGAGGATGTGGCCGGCATCCTCGTGTGTCCCGGATTCGGCAGCCGCGGCGTTGAGGGCAAAATTCAAGTAGCCGGCTATGCGCGCGAAAACCAGATTCCGTACTTCGGCATCTGTCTGGGCATGCAGTGCGCCGTGATTGATTTTGCGCGCAACGTGTGTGGTCTCGAGGATGCCAACAGCAGCGAGTTCGATGAAGACACGCCGCATCCGGTCATCGATCTCATGGAGACGCAGATCGATGTGTCGCAAATGGGCGGCACCATGCGCCTGGGCGCCTATGCCTGTGACCTCAACCGCAACTCGCATGCCTATCGCGCTTATGGTCAGGAAACGGTGTATGAGCGGCACCGTCATCGCTATGAGGTCAATAACGAATATTTGAGCCTGCTGAAGAAAAAAGGATTGGTGATTGCCGGGGTCAATCCAGATACCGGTTTGGTCGAAATCGTGGAGCTGAAGGATCATCCCTGGTTTGTGGGCGTGCAATTCCATCCGGAGCTGAAATCGCGGGCGCTGCGTGCGCATCCGCTGTTCCGCGAATTTGTGCGCGCCGCCATCGAATGGCAGAACCGCCGGGAAAAAGCGGACCGCCGCGATGGGGAGAAGTCAGGGGCCGAGGCGAAAACCTTTGCCAATAAACGGCGGTGAACATTCACAAGGGTGCCGCGCCTCCAATTGAGGCGTTTTTAAGGGACTGTCCAAAAACAGAAGAATTGCCCCGAAATTGTCATGCCCGCGGACGCGAGCATCCGGGAGAAACCATCTCTTATGGACTCCCGCTTTCGCAGGAAAGACGCTGAATGGTGGGTTTGGGACTGCCCCTGTACCCACCGCCCGCAAAGGGTGGAGCATAATGGAACGAAATCAGATCACGAATACCTAAAACGACCGGACGAGATTGATGAAAACTCGAGTTGTGAAAGTCGGCGATATTGCCATTGGCGGGGGCAACCCGCTGGTGCTGATTTGCGGGCCCTGCGTGATTGAAGACGAGAAAACCATGATGCGCGCGGCCGAAGGCATCACGCAAATCGCGCGCAAACTGGATATGCCGCTGATTTTCAAGTCGTCGTATTTGAAGGACAACCGTTCGTCCGAAGAAAGTTATCAGGGGCCGGGGCTGGACGAAGGCCTGAAAATGCTGGAAAAGATCAAGCGCGAGTTCGGCGTGCCGGTGCTGTCGGATGTGCATTGCCAGCACGAAGTGCCGGCGGCGGCCGAGGTGCTGGATGTGTTGCAAATTCCAGCATACCTGTCGATGCAGACCTCGCTGACCCTGGCGGCCGGGCGCACCGGCAAACCGATCAATGTGAAGAAAGGCCAGTTTCTCGATCCGGCGGACATGCAGAAAGTTATCGGAAAAATCGAGCGCACCGGCAATACCAATATCATGCTCACCGAGCGCGGCGCGTGCTTCGGCTATCACAATCTGGTAGTGGACATGCGCTCGCTGGTGACCATGCGCAGTCTGGGCTATCCGGTGGTGTTCGATCCGACCCACAGCGTGCGCGTGTATGGCATTCCGTCCAGCGATCCGAAGGGCGGCCGGCCGGAATTTGTGCCAGCGCTGACCCGTGCCGCTGTGGCCACCGGCATCGATGTGCTGTTCATCGAAAGTCACCCGGACCCGGTATGTGCGCAATGCGATGCGGCCAGTCAGTGGCCGCTCCCCAAACTCGAAGGTTTGCTGCGCCACGCGCTGGAAATCGACGCGGCCATGCGCTCGCTGCCGGATGTGAGCTATTGAGCGGGCGCGGACCGGAGGGAGACCGAATGGCAAAACCCATGCATGAGACCGAAACCGAACAGACCAACCGTAATAACGGGCCGATGGCGTTGGATAGCCAGCGGGCGCCCAACACCAGCCGCGAGGACACCCTGGCTATCGGGCGGCGGGTGGTGCGCATCGAAGCGGCGGCGGTGAAGGCGCTGGAAGCTAAAATCAACGACGCATTTGTGCGCGCCGTGGATATGATCTATCAGTGCCGCGGCCGTGTGATCATTACCGGCATCGGCAAGAGCGGCATCATCGGCAAGAAAATCGCGGCCACGTTCAGCAGCACCGGCACCCCGGCCATTTTTCTGCACTCGGCCGAGGGCCTGCACGGCGATCTGGGCGTGGTGATGAAAGAAGACCTGGTGATTTGCATTTCCAAAAGCGGCAACAGTCCGGAAATGAAAATGCTGCTGCCGCTGTTTCGCAAAATCGGCGTGCCGGTAATCGCCATGACCGGAAATCTCAAAAGCGAGCTCGCGCAGCACGCGGATGTGGTGCTGGATGTGGGCGTGCAGGAAGAGGCCTGTCCGCTGGACCTCGCGCCGACTTCCAGCAGCACGGTGACTCTGGTGATGGGCGATGCCCTGGCCATGGCGCTTCTGGAACGCCGCAATTTCAGCGCCGAGGATTTTGCGCTGCGGCATCCCGGCGGCACGCTGGGGAGGCGGCTGCTGCTGCGCATCGACGATCTCATGGGACAGGACGACCGCGTGCCGCGGGTGCGTCCGGATGCCGGTCTGGATCAGATCATTCTGGAAATCACGCAAAAGCGTTACGGCGCCACCTGCGTGGTGGACGACCGCGGCCGGCTGCTGGGCATCATCACCGACGGCGACCTGCGCCGGCTGATGAGCCGCAAGGTGGATTTTGTGCGTGTGTGCGCCCGGGATATCATGACGCCGAATCCGAAAACCCTGCCCACGGGCGTGCTGGCCGTGCGGGCGCTGGAGATCATGGAAGATCACAACATCATGCAGATCATCATCGTGGATGATCAGAACCGGCCGGTGGGCATGGTGCATTTGCACGATCTGCTGAAGGCCGGGGTCGCCTGAGGGGCTATCGCTTCCGGCCCGTTTCAAAAATCACTGGCATGTTGAGGGAACTGCGGAGATCCCCTTCCCATGAAACGACAAGCGGCTTTTCTGATGATGCTAGTATTTCTTGTCGGCTGCGAACGGAGCAGCCAATCGGGGCTTCAGCCCGGCGGCGACGAGATTCCCGATCAGGAAGGATGGCATTCTCAGGTAGTGGTTACCCAGAAAGGTCAGCGGACCGCCGTGATCCGGTACGGTCATATGCAGAAATTTAGCAAAAAAGATATGGTGCTGTTTAACGACGGCATCGAAGTGGATTTTTATAATCCGGACGGAGAGCACACCAGCAACCTGGTGGCTGAAGAAGGCCGGATGTGGGAGAGAATCGGTAAAGTCGAAGCATTCAAGAACGTGGTGGTGACCACCGACAGCGGTATGGTGCTCAAAACTCAATATCTTGTCTGGGAGCAGCAAGAAGAGAAAATTTATACCGACAAGATGGTGACCATCACCACCAAAGACGGCGATGTGTTGACCGGGCAGGGCTTCGAATCCGATCAAAATTTTGAAAAATGGGTGATTTTGAAACCGAAAGGCGTTTCCAAAAAACGCGTGGATTTATCCGAGTTTGAACTGGAGCCCTCGAAACAAACCGTACCATCGGATTCCGTAACCGCCAGGCAGGAGGCGGTCGCCGACTCGGTGGATCGGCTGTAAGGCGCGGAGGCATTCCCTCCCGGTGATGATTTTTCTGATTTTCAAGCCTAACTGAGGCTCCTGATTTCGAACCATGGCCGCAGGAAGGCGCTTTGCTATTTTTTATTCACGGAACGGCATGAGAAAATTTGCCCGTCAATTTCGTTTTGGATGGCTCGCAATAGCGAGTCTGGTGGTGCTCTTTGGCAGCGCGGCCTACCCGCAGGTCGAATCGCAGGAGCGGCTGGTGCTGGAATCCGCCGAACGTCTGGAAAACACCATCGAGGACGGGCAGGTGGTGCGCCGGCTGTTCGGAAACGTGCAATTCCGGCAGGGCTCGGCGCTGCTGCGCTGCGATCTGGCGATGCAGTACACGCGCGATGAAAAAACCGTGTTCCGTGGCAATGTCTTTTTGCAGGATGAGGAGAAAACCCTCACCACGCATGAATTGACCTATTACGAGCGCGAAAAGACCTATGTGGCGCGCGGCAATGTGGTGTTCAAAAACGGGCCGACCACGCTGTTTTGTGAGGAATTGATTTACGATTCGCGCAGCAAGCACGCCGAAGCCCGTACCATGGTGCGATTATACAACGAAAAAGAGCAGGTGCAACTGACTTCAGAATTTGGCGAATATTTTCGTGAGCGCGAGTATGCTCGCATGACCAACGATCCGGTGATGGTGCAATTCGATTCCACCGGCAACGAGGAAACCCGCATCCTCGGCGATGTGATGGAATCGTTCGACGGCGGCAAGCGCATCAAGGTGACCGGCAACGTGCGCATTTTTCACGGCGAGACCCGCGCACAATGCCAGACCGCGGAATACTTG
>WFVT01000388.1 GCA_015491485.1 Candidatus Zhuqueibacterota bacterium | reverse complement strand
TCATAACCGTTGAGAAGCCTTTGCGTGACAAATTGGGCGAAGAAGGTGTGGCATCTTTGGTGAATCTCATCAACCAAGCCCTTGATGAACAAAAAAATAATATCATTTAATCCGTGGAAGAAAAATTTGAGCACCGTCTGGCGGAAGAGCTCTCGAAAATTCGTGTTGAAATGGCGGAGATGCGGGCTGAATCGAAATCTGAGATGGCGGAAATGAAGTCGAGTCTCGTTGCGGAAATCCAATCTACCAGAAGCGAAATGATTAAATGGATGTTTGTATTTTGGGTGGGCCAGATCGCCGTCCTGGTCGGATTGCTATTCGCTTTTTTCAAATAGGGGAGTATGCCGATCAGCCATTTGCCACATGGTCTCTTGCTGATAACCAAAAATTCCAGCTAAATTCTATTATTAACAAATTTGTAATTCCAACTTTCCTAATTTGTAAGAGCTGTGCTGACGATTTTGAAATTTTGCCGGTTCGTTTACCGTACCATCTGCGCTTTGTACGAAAGATCGTAAAAATCTTCACTTTCATCCTGCCTCTGTAGCCTTCTGTTTTTCAAACAATTGCCTGCCACCACGTTTCGGCATTGATTATGAATTTCTCGCTGTATTTTTCCCGGGCGCTCATTCTGGCACTTTAATTGCCTGAGATGCGATGCCCAGCAGGATGGGCATTCGCAGCAATCGTCTCAGGGAGATGGGTTGTTCTAAAACGGTATCAACGCGCACTGCAACCGGGAACGAGACGACCATGAGGAATCGTCAACCACGGAAGGATGGGATTCGGCTTGTTATCCTGGGAATATGGCTGTTTGGCTTTGCCGGCAGCCTGTCCGCTCAGGGCTATCAGATCTGGAATTCCGCCGATAAGACCTACCCCTGGTCAACCGAAATCAATCCGGCGCTTCTGCCGTACCACCATACTCAGGTATCCTTCGGGCTAAAAGTCTATCATCTGGGTTTTTTACCGGGCCGCGCTATGGCCATCCGCGAAAACCGCCTCAGTGCAAGCTTCCCGTTTTATTTGCCGTTTGACATCGCAGTGGGCGGCGATGTTCGCTACTTCACTGCCGGGCCGTATTCCGAAATATCGGCGGCGGCGCTGCTGGGATATGAACTGTGGCCCAATCTCTCTGTCGGAGTCAAAATCGGCCTGGAGCGCCGTGGTTTCAATGCCGGCGAATTTACCGGTTTCGATCCCAACGACCCGTTACTGAACCGGGGATTGGCGTCCGTCAACCTGAACCTCGGGTTTGGCGCGTACTACGCCATGGACAACTGGCGTTTCGGCCTGGGGGTGGATCATGCCAATCGGCCGAACATCGGGCGATTGAATGAAGCCGTTTACCCACGGGAAATTTCAGCATCCGTCGGTTATCAATACGGCGACTTCATCCCGACGCTGCTGATCCGGGACGATGGCGTGCGCTGGCGTCTGGGAATGATGCTCACCGTGACCCGGGCCTCTCTCGGACAGATACGGCTGGGCTATGAATATTCCATGCCGGTGAAAATTGAAGCCCAACTCAATTTGAGCCGGGACAGCCGCTTGGATTATGTGGTTGATTTACCCAAAGACGGCACGCGCGGTGTGTCCGCCGGAACGCAGGAGCTGATATACACACACATTCTGGGACGCCGTCCGGAAATTGCCGAACCCGAAATTTTATTTACCACCCGGAAATTGGAAATTCTTCAGGAAACGGTGTACCGCAGCATGACGGCCGATTTGCGATTGAGCGAGGTTCGCGCCATTCGGGATTTGTACCCGGATTATGTCCAGAATACGGCTCCCCGCGGAGAAGACCTGCTGGTGGTCCGGGCCGGCCCGCTGAATCGGTTCGAAACCCGGGAAATTCGACTCCAGCGCCAACGGACGCTGGCGGATAAAATTGCCCGTTCTTTACGCCAGTTCCCTTCAATGCAGGCTTATATTATGGCCGACCGGAGCACTCTTGCGGACGCGCGCGCCATACGAAACCGTGTAGCGCTGCTTCTGGGGACGGGTTCGCGAGTGCAGATTGTCAAAACGCCGTCTCGGACGGGCAAATTGCATTTCCGGGGCTTTGAACCCGGCCGCATCAGCATTCAACGCAAAACGCCGCGGCTTTCGGCCAAAGAACTGGGCATTTATTTGCAAGTGCCGGGAAAAACCCGCAAAACCTTGCGCTGGCAGATGCGCATTCTGGATTCGCAAAAGCGGAGCGTGGCGACGTTCGTGGGCAGCGGTCGCCTGCCTTATAAAATTTCCTGGAATTGGCGGGATGACCGTGGCCGTCTGGTACCACCGGGACAGTATGTATGCGATCTGCAGGTGCTGACAACCAGCAGGAGGCGGCACCGGGTGCTTTCCGAGCCGGTGCAGGTGGTCTGGATACGACGCCACGTGCGCATCCATTTTAAAAGCGCTCCGGACTATAAAACGACACACAGCAACGGCGAAAACATCTCATCCGGGGAACTGTAATAGAGAAGTCGGATAGTCAATAACCATTTGAAAATCAAAAACATCAAAAAACGGGCAACCATAAATCCAAAACCATAACGGTGGAGAGTCCAATGGTCATGAAGCAACTGACAAACTGGAAATGGCATTACCTGGCGATTCTGGTCGTCGCGGGTTTGATCATCGGTTCCATTTCGACCTCGCAAGCAGTCAGCAAAAGACAGCAGAAAAAAGCGGCCACGGCACAAAAAGCGGAAGCGAATACGAATGCGGAACCCGCTGACAGCCCAAAAGAGCTTTCGGCATGGGACATCATCGAAATGACCGACTGGCTCTTCTGGCCGTTTGTGTTGCTTACCGGTACGGGCATTTTCCTGCTCAGCTACAAAGGGCTCCAGGAATACCGGGAACAATCCAGGGCTAAATGGTTGCTGGAGCAAAAGATCAGCTCCGGTGATTTGCGCCGGGTGATTCGGATGGTTCAGACCAGCCAACCGAATCGCGCCTCCCGACTGATGCATCAAATGATTGCAACGTTCAATAAAACCAAACGCGCCGAACCCATCGGCGATGACATTAATGCCTATTTGAATGCCGAACGCGATTCGTTCGAGACGTTCAACCGCGTGCTGGGATTCTTGTCCGACACTGCCGGTGCACTGGGATTGCTCGGAACCGTGTGGGGCATTTTCGAAACCTTCCACGCCGGGCGGCTGGACGGGCCGACCATTCTGCAAGGCATGAGTATCTCGCTGGTCACCACCCTGGTCGGCCTGATCATCAGTCTCTTTTTGAATATGGGCGCAACCGGCATCTTCGCCTTTTTCAACCGTCAGTTGAACACGCTTGCCAACCGGGCTGAAGAGTTGCGGCAGGCGTTGCTGTATCTGGAAGCCAGGTCGATGCGAACCGAGAAAGCAGAGGAATCCGAACCGCGGGTGCGTACCGTGAATCCCGAACTAACCATGGCTTCGGGCATGCACCGCCGCCGTAACGCACCGGATGTCCCGGTAGCGGAGGCGGAACCGACCGTGGTGGAAGAAAGCAACGGTTATCTATAATATGGCCAATGCGTAAGGAAACCGTATGATGAGCAGCAGACAGCCTCAAAACGCACGCACTGTCGGTGGATGGATTGCAAAATGGCTCTGCATCTTCGGCTTCTGGATGGGATTCCCGCTGCATGTGGAAGCCGGTCCATGCGCCGTCGGCGAAACGGCGGTGGCCGGGATCACCGGCAATCCCAAATTGTGGATGGAAGAGCCACAGGTGGAATTGCTGCCCGGAACCCCGTTTGAATTGCGGTTTCATGTGGGCACCCCCCGGGAACCGGTTCGGAGCCTGTTCGGCATCAGCTTCGAACTCCGTTATTCCAGCGATCAGTACCTGGAATTCGCACAGCCCACGGAAATTTTTAAAGGCGATTTTCTGCTTCCGGATGTTTATACGTTCATCCGTCACGAACAGGACCGGAAGGTGATATCGCTGGCCGTGAGCCGGAAACGAGGCGCGTCGGGACAGAGTGGAGACGGCGTAATTTTGCGCCTGCCGTTAAAACTGGCCAAGGATGCAGCGGAGGGCTGGCAGGTCTGCTTCCAGGTCACCAACATTACCGCCAATGATTCGGTGGGCAACCGTATTGAAATCGATGCCGGGCCGATTTTATGCCTGAAGGTGGTTACCAAGGCGGTGGAGGTGACTCCCAATCCATTTACCCCGAATGGGGATGGATTCAACGACCGCGTTCGTTTCAAACGGGACGGCGGTATCCCGCCGGATTGGGTAATTTTAATTATGGACCGTTCCGGGCGGATCATCCGGCGATTGACCGACGGCCGGGACGTCTGGGACGGGCGAGATGAGAACGGGCGTCCGATGTTGCCGGGCGCGTATCTCTACAGCATCCGCAAAGGCGATCGCATTATACGGCGCGGCCTCGTGGGGCTGATACGCTGAGATGGGGCAATGCCGGCAAGTCAAATGCACCGCCGGCACATTGGTAATGTAAAATACAGCATGCAAACAACACGATGAACCGCACGAACACCACAAATGGCTCGATCGTCAAATCGGGAAAAGCGCCTGGCCGCTGGATAGCGCTGTGGTTGATCATGCAGGCGCTGATTTACGGCGCGGTGTTTCCTTCGCTGCGGGCGCAAAGCCTGACTGCCGGAGACACCGACATGCGGATCAGCGCGATAACGGCCCCGGCGGCGCAGCTCCGCCTGGAGTACAGCCAGGTCGAGGCCAGAGGGTTCCCGGTGATCGTTTCCTATGTGGCGGTGCAAAACGACTCCGGATACAATATCGGTGATTTGAATGAAAACCACTTTGTGGTGCACGAAGACGGTGTTCGGGAGCTGCCCATCAAAGTCGAAGAATTGACCGATTCCATCGGTGTGACGGTGGTGCTGGTGATCGACCGAAGCACCAGCATGCGAGGCAAGCCCATCGACGATGCCCGCAATGCCGCGGTCACATTTGTGCAGCTCATGAAAAAAGGCGACGAGGCGGCGGTGGTCAGCTTTGCCAGCCGGGTGCGCACCGATTATCCGTTCAGCAGCAGGAAAGACTCGCTGATTGCCGCGATCCAGAACATCAACGCCAAAGGGGGAACGGCGATTTTCGATGCATTGATTCACTCAGCCAATTTGATTGAAACGCGGCAGGGACGCCGCGCGATCATTTTACTGACGGACGGGCATGATAAGGATAGCAACAGCACGTTGCAGGATGCTTTGAGCGTGGTACGGCCAACCGGCGTACCGGTGTTTACGATCGGCCTGAATCTGGGGCGCGGTAGTGAGGAAGAAAAAGTGTTGCAGGAAATCGCGGCCGAAACCGGCGGGCGATATTACCGCAGCCCCAGTTCGGGTGATCTGAACGACATCTACCGGGCGATTTCCGCATTGCTGCATCACATCTATCGTGTGACGTACACCACGCACAATCCGGCACGTGACGGGACGTTGCGGCATGTTCGCATCACCGTCAATGCGCTGGGATCGACCTCATCGGACACGGCAAGCTATCGCGCGCCGCTGGACCGGGTGACATTCGCCCTGCAATCCGCCGACGTACCGGTTCCGGGACGCCGCTTTGCCGTTCAGTTGCATATTCCGGGCGCGAGTGTACCGGTTTATCGGTTACGGCGGCTGGTGTTTCGCCTGAAGTACGATCCGCGCTATTTGCGCATTCCGGATCCGCTGGCGCAATCCATTACGGTGAGTCCGGTTTTTGGCAATGCCGGCGAACACAATATTCAAATCACAGTGGATCGTCGGCGCGGTAACATTGACATTTCAGTGGAGAAAACCGCCGGCAACATGATCAATGGCTTCGGTGAGCTGATGCAATTTGTCTTTCAGGCCGAAAGCAATCTGCCGGACCGCTATCCGCTGGTGTTCTCACTGCAGAATTTCCAGGCTTTTAACCGGGACAACGTGGCGATCCCCTCAGAAACCGTGCCGTTGACCTTACGGGCATACGGATACGTCACTTTTGCGTTGAATTCCGGGGATGTGCTGCGGCCGGGGAAGCCGTATCGATTACAACTGGAAATTCCGCCGGACGGCAAGTCCCTGCCGGGGCTGCGGGATTTGAGTTTTATCATCAAGTTTGATCCCACTTATTTGAAAGTGGCTGAACCGCAAAGTCAGGCATTGCGCGGCGGAGCGCTGTTCGGCCGCCAATCCGATTTTCAATGGAATTCCAGCGTGGATGCATCGCAGGGGCTGATCAGCATGACGTTCGCTCAAAAAGCCGGGATGGCGATGGTATCCGGCCGGGGGAGTCTGGCGGAGATGCAGTTTGATGTGGGGTGGGACATGCCGGACAGCACGGAAGCTGTGTTTGAAATCGTGAATCTGCTGGCAACGGACAGTCTCGGCTGGAGTTTGCCGGTCAGATTGCGGAACTACCGTGATTGGAGCAACGGCACGACCGTATGGCCGGGGGACACCAATCATAACGGGGTGGTGGAGCTGAGTGATGTGAATATGCTGGGCATCTACTGGGATATTCGCGGCCCGGGAAGGCCGGAAGAAGGCAACCCGCTGGCCTGGAAGCCGCAGTACAGTGCCCGGTATCCAAAAAAATGGGCGGCGCACGCCGATGCCGACGGCAACGGCAGAATCGACGAGCGCGATTTAATACCGATTGGACTGAACTGGGGTAAAAAAGTGCAGGCAGGATTTTATAAACAAAACGGAAAATCATTGTGGAACGAACCGTCTGCATCTCAGAGCCATATTCACGCTGATTTAAGGCGGTTCGACGATTCCCGAGAATACCGAATTGTTCTCGTATATCAGGCAGAAGAGAACCTGGAATTGATGGGGATTACCTTGCGGCTGCGCTACCCGGAGGGAACACGGGTGGTCAGTGTGGAGCCCGGAGAACTGTGGGCTTCGCAGCCGCTGATGCTGGTGCAGGATATTCCCAAAGAGCAGTTATTGGCGATCGGCCTGATGCAACCGGCCGTTTCCACCGAAGCGGGCTCCGGAGCGGTACTCATGAATATCGCGGTGGACCTGCCCGATGTGGCGCTCAAAGAATTGCTCACCTTTGACTACATCGCTCTGGTCAACGCAGCCGGGCAGGCCGTGGAAGTCCCGGTTTCGGAGGCCTGGCGCGAACCGGAAGCGGTGGGTGTGCGCCGGTTTCAGGTGACGCCGGCTTATCCGAATCCTTTCAATCCATCCACGCGGGTGCGGTTTGCCCTGCCGCAAGCCGCTGAGATTCAGGTGCGCATTTTTAATGTTCAGGGACAGGCCGTTCGCTCGGACCTGTGGTTGCAGCCTTCCCCCGGATTTTATGAATACCGCTGGAACGGGCAGGATCAGAACGGACAGCCGGTCGGTTCCGGGGTCTATTTTGCGCACTTTGAGGTGAAATTGCAAGATGGACAGCGGTTTCGTGCACAACAGAAATGGACGTTGCTGAAATAGAGGGCAGCCATGGAAAATAAACGGACAGCAGACCGAAAACGGAACAATTTGATGATTCGGCTGATCGACATCGTATTCATTTTGTTGTTCGGCTTCATTGCGGTGTCGCAGATTTCCAATGCCGAAGCCATCGATCCGGCCAAGAGTACCGAAGCCCGGCAGGGCGCCCCGGAAGGAGCGGTGATCCTGATTGTGGGCGTCCATGCCGATGGCACATTTACCGTGGACCGGGATTCCAAGTCGTTCCGGCGATTGCGCGATTTGCGGCAGTACCTCGGCCGGCTACAATCCCAACTACAAGCCGAGGGGAAACCACTTGGCGTCCGTATCCGCGCAAATTGGGATGCTCCCACCCGCTACAGTTTGCAGGTCGCCCGGTTGTGCCGGGATCTTGGGATTCCCAAAGGGCTGGATGTGGTTCGGGTATTGGAAAAATAATCGGGGCGCGCTTGAGAAGGCCCAATCATCACGATGCAGGGAGGTGATTGTCTGTGAACCAGAATCGCTTAATGATTCGCCTGATTGATGTGGCGCTGATCATTTTACTGGGCTTTATTGCCATCAGCCGGTTGAAGACTGAGTATATCGACTTGCCCGGCCCGGGCGATGCGGAGCCGCCGCGCATGCGAGTGCATACGGCCGATTTGCATGTGTACCGGGCACGTTATGTACTGGTGGACGGGCGGCGCAAAAAACAGGTACGAGACCTTGAAAGTCTGGAACAGGTATTACAAAAAACAAAAACCACGTACCGCCAAAAAGGCGCAAAATTGGTCATGAATATCCAACCGCATCGGTCCAGCATTATGCAAGATCTGATAGATGTTCTGGATGTTTGTCAACGGAACCGAATTGAGAAGAATCTGAACTATGACCGCATTAACTGAATACATCGCAAAGCAGGATCGCCTGCTGAATCTGTCGTTGGCGATCACGGCCGGCATTCTGCTGCTGATCTTTCTCATCATGCAGCTTCTGTCGTTCATCCCACTGCAAGTGGATGACGACCGGGAAAAGCAAATGGTGGTGCAGGAACTGGTGAAATTGCGCTTTGACAAGAAAAAGCAAAAAGCGCCGGTTCAAAAATTTAAGGGCCACACCCGGCGAAATACCAAACCGAAGAAATCGGTGAAGGTATCGCGAAAACAGGCCAACAAGACATCGAAGCCGCAGGTCAACGTGGAAAAGCTTTTGCAAGAACTCAATCCTCAAAAGCTGGTGGCGAATAAAACCACCAACCGACGTACCGTGGTGAAAACCCCGTCTCCGCCGAAATCAGGAGTGAGTTTAAATGTGAAACGGCAGACGCGGGGCGTGACGAACCGTTCTTTGAAAACTCCGTTCAAAAACCGACCGGCGCGCCGGCCCAGCGGTAGAAAAGCGGTTGCCGGCGTGGTATCGGGCGCGGCGGTGGAGGTGGGAGCGGTATCGCCGAATCTCGCCAACGTCACTTCGGTCAACGGCTCCGGTTTCCGTTCAGCCAAAGGCGTGCGCGCCACCCGCAGCGCCGGGAATGGGACCGGTACAGCGCAGATTTCCCTCCCCACCGGTGAAGGCGGGGGCAGTGAAGCCACCATTGATCTGCATGCACTGATCAAGTGGATGAAAGAAAACCCTGGGCCCATTCCCAAACTCGTTGCCCATGAAATGGGACATGAGCGCGGCGATCTTTCCTCGCGCGTTCACTTTCGGTATCAGGGAAAGCAATACACCATTTTCCTTTCGTGCAATGAGCATGAGCTGTTTTTGCGTGTCTGTCTGGTGGAGGGCAACGATTTCATTCTGTTGAAAGACAGCGGCATTCAAGAGGAGAGCCACTATCTCACCATCGGCGATGTGATCCGCCGTCGGGGGCAGATTGAATCGCTGATCAGTTCACGCAAAGCGCCCGGCGACCGGGCGAATCAATTTTACTCCATTTTCTGGGCATGGTGGCAATCCGTGCAAAAATGAGAGAATACTATGAAGCAAATCGAAAACATCGGAACGGAACACCACTGGAACGGAACCAAATAAGGGATGACTGCCATGAAGGTGAGGGATTACCCCTGGAGCACATTTTGGACACTGGGCCTGGTGCTGGCTCTGTTATCTGCATGTGCCCTACCCGTACGCCGTCCGGTTAAGCGGGCGGTCCATGTACCTCCGGGTCTTGACAGCACCACCGTCGTGCAGGCCAGCCGTTTGGCTGACGAAAGCTTTGTGTCGGCCCGGCGGGAAAGTGAGGCTCAGAAACACACTCAGGTGGGGAAACAGAGTTTGAAGCAGGTGGATGAATTCTGGGCCTATTTGGAACAGCGCGTTGAGCATCATCCACTCTCGTCAAACGAGCAGGCGCAGTTCGATCGTGAAATGGCCAAAGGTGCGCAGGCGCTTTCACGCTGGAAAGCATTAACCAAAAACGGCACCGATGAACGGGCGTTTCAGCGCGCTTTGCAATATTGCCTCCAGGCTCAGAAACATCTGGAGGCCGCGGTGAGGCTGAATCCTTTTGATAAAAACGCCCGGCTTTTGCTTGCGGTGACCTATTACAACCTGCAGCACATTTTCGGACAGGATCAAAACTTCGAAAAAGCCGTTGAGATTCTGGAGCGCCTGACCCGGATCGAAAAAGGCGAACACGATTTATTCCGTCTGTTGGCTGAAAATTATATGCAGCTCAACGATTACCGCCGGGCTCTGGAAAATTTCGCGCGTGCAGAAACAGTTCTCATCAAAACCAGTTTTGAAGCGCCTCCGGATACCTCCATGCTGTTTTACTACACCTACATGCAGGGCGATATGTATGCCCGGTTGTATGATGCGCAGGCGGCGGTGCAGAAATTTGCGTTGGCCAAAAAATATGCTCGCTCGGAACAGGAACATCAGGATGTCGAAAATTATCTGGCGTGGATCAACTGGGATGGCGGCAACATTCGCGCTTCGGAAATTTGGGATGAAATTTTGGCGCTGGAGGCGAAAAAATCATACAACCGCATGGCGCGCCTGTGTCAAAAGCTGCTGCCCCGATTACAAACCAAAAAAGCAAAACTGGCGGTGCATCATAAGTTGGCCGTCGTGGAGTTCGAATTTTTGGATCGCAAAGAGACCGCGATAGAACGCATGAAGGCGGTGTATGAAGCGCTGGGCGCGGCGGTGTACGACCGAAACCGTCCGGCGGAAATCCAGCAGTATCTCGATACCTACGGAGCCATGCTGTACCGGATGGGGATAGATGCCTTGGAACGCCAGCAGAAAAAATTGGCGCTGGCCTATTTCACCAAATCCATCGAGTTTGATTGGAATCAAGTTGCCAAATCGTATGTGGAGCTGGTGACGCTTTTGTGGAACAGTCCCGAGAAGGCAATCTATTTCGGCGAGAAAGCGCTGGCGCATGCCGATGGCGCCCTTTCGGGCAAAGAGTCCTGCGATTTGCTGTCGCTGATGGTCAAGGCGCATAAGAGCGCCGGACTGTACGATAAAGCGCGGCAGTATTTTCAGCAGTGGAAACAGTGTCGGAATGAAATCAATATCGGGAGCGAATGATGAAAGGACTTCGATGGCTGTCTTTGGCTCTGCTTACGGGCGTTATTGGGGCGGAGCAAACGGTGCTGGCACAGCCGGGGGTGTCGGTGGATCAGGTGCTGATGCAAAACGCCACCGTTACGGAACCCAGGCTGATTCGGCTCTTTGCTGAAGATTTCATGATCCCGGAAGAAAAAATCAATAAAATGGTGATTTATGACCTTACCGGAGACGGCTTCGGTGACGGGGATCTGGCGCGTACGTTTCCCGGCGGCAAATTTTATTTGATTACACCTTCAGAAAATGCCCAGCGGATCATGAACGCCTGGAGCTTCGGCGGCAATGTGAAATTCACGGCGGACAGCAATGATCCCCCGGAATTGTTCGAAAACGCGCCGGATTCGGTGCGGGCCATGGGGGGAATCTTTGCTGCGCTGCTCCGCGGACTGCGGCGGAATTACAAAGGCCAGCCCATCAAAATTCATCTGGAACAGAAAGACGGGGTGACCTCCGTGGAATTGTGGGGGTATGATCCCCGGTTGATGCAATATGAACCGCCGCCGGTCAACAAAGTGCCCGAACAGGTTCCGGTGATGAAATTGATTTATCTGGAAAAAACAATTGTGGATTCGGTGTTCACGACCGCCGTCCGCCGCAAAGGCGGCTTTTGACGGCGCTGGCCGATAGGTGATCGATTTAACCATGCAGCTCCCCGTATCATTGTTGTAATCCCTCCCCCATGCGAGCGAGCCCGGAACGCGGGCTCGCTTTTCTTTTGGTGCGCCGGGCATGGCGCGTAGCGTCCGCGCTGCCGCAGCTCCCGGCCCCTGCTGGCGTTCATCGATGCGATCCCGAAAACCGAATCACCTACTGCTGCTTTCGGGAGATAGACGATACAGTGTCCACGCTGGCAGGGCTCGCAGCCCCTGCCAGCGTGGAC
>WFVT01000387.1 GCA_015491485.1 Candidatus Zhuqueibacterota bacterium | reverse complement strand
GCCCGAGGATGTGGAAGCCGCGGCGGACCGGTTGGCCCACGTCTGGGATTGGATGCATCAGCAGAACTGGCCCTGATGCGTTTTCATGCGGTTGGGAGAAGGGATTTCATGCAGCGCTGTTTTGCAGGAATGGTAATATAAAAAAGCGGTTTTCTCCGCCGCCAGGAAAATTCGGTCTCCGCCTGAACGGCTGAAATCGCTTGCGGCCCCGACGGCGCTATTGCGAATATGCACGCAATCTGGTTGTGGACGGAGCAGTCGGCGCTGTTTTTACCGCGACTGCCGATCAATCACCTGAGATAACGGGCCGGCAGCGGATGACCGGCTCGCCCGCAGGTAATCTCGAATCAATAAGCTGCCAGAGAATACGCCTTTCGGTACGCCGCTTCGATGACTTCCAGCGGGGCATCGTCCTGAAACATGTGTGAGCCGGCGAAGATGAACGGGCCGGAGGGCTTGAGCAGCGAAAACACCCGTTCCACTTCTTGTTCAATTTCGGCTTCATTCATGACCGGCAAAGCGGTAATCGTATCCAGCCCGCCCATGATGCAGACATCCCGCCCGAGCACGTCCCGGGTTTTACTATAATCCATGCCCGCGGATTCTTGCACCGGATGCAGTCCCCGGATGCCCAGTTGCCTCACACCCTCGAGCAGCAGAGTGATGTCGCCGTCGCTGTGCAGCAATACCGGAACATCGTAACGGTGGGCCGTCTCCACGATGATTTGGGTGGCTGGAAATACCATATCCCACCACATTTGCGGGCTGAACAGAGTCGTGTTCTGCTGTCCCCAATCGTCCGATAGCTCAATGACATCCGCACCGGCTTTGATGGCGGTTTCTGCACAAGCCGCGCTCCACTCCGCCAATTTGAAAAACATCCTTTTGGTCTTCTCCGGCTCCGCCGCCATGTTGATCAAAGCCTGCTCCACGCCCGGACGACCGTCCTTTTCAAACAAAAACTGCGACAGCTCGAACACGCCCCACACGTGCACGAAGACCGGCTTGTCCTGCTTTTGATATTCCAGCGCTTCGGTGACGCTTAAAAACAGATTCAGATGGCCGTCGCAGGGGATGTCGAGAATCTCCGGTGCGGTGGGATCGATGGGATCGAGTTCGAGGTAACGGTCGAGATCGGCGATTTGGGCGTGCGCTTCCGGGCCGCCGAACGGGAACCGCGTCAGCACGCCGGTGACGATGTCGATGTGGAACGCCTCGCAAAATGTATCGACATCGCCGTACCGGGCGTTGACTTTCTCACGCACGCCCGGATTCCAGCCGGCAAACACGTTCAGCGGCACGCGGTCGGGTCGCTCACCGTTTAACGCCTTCAGCACTCGCTCCCGGGAAGTCATGACCGTTTCCCCTCATTGAATTGATCCACCAATTCGCGCATTTTACGGATGTGTGCCGGGCCGGTACCGCAACAGCCGCCAATGAGATTTACCCCCAGGTGCAACAACCGGTTCACATCCGGCAGGATGGATTCCGGCGTTTCCGGATACACATTGCGGCCGTCAAGCCACTGCGGCAGACCGGCGTTGGCCTGCGCCAGCAGCGGTTTCTCGGTCAACGGCCGCATTTCGGCGATGATGTCCACCATATCATCAAAGCCGCGGCCGCAGTTGGCACCGAGGAGATCGGCGCCGGCTTCCGTAAGCGCTTGCACGGCAGTGGCCGGGTCCACGCCCCACGGCGTGCGCAGACCGGCTTTGCCTTTCTCGAAAGACATGGTTGCGGCCACCGGCAGCCGGGTATTTTCTTTGGCGGCGCGCACCGCGATTGCCGCCTCGTCCTGTGCCATCATGGTTTCGATGAACAGAATATCCGCGCCGCCTCGTGCCAGCGCCTCGGCGGCTTCGGCAAAGGAGTCATAGGCGGCTTTGGCAGACAGGGGCCCCAGCGGTTCCATAATGTCACCACTCGGACCGATGGAGCCCGCCACCCAAACCCGACGCGGGCTTTCGTCCGCGGCCCGGCGCGCCAGTTCCGTTGCCTTCAGGCAAAGCTCCGTCACTCGGTCCTGCAGTCCGTAATGGGCCAACCGGCTGCGGTTGGCGCCGAAAGAGTTGGTTTCGATGATATCCGCTCCGGCGGCGATATAATCACGATGCAGCGCCAGTACGAGATCCGGATCGTCCAGCAGCAGCCGCTCGGGCGGATCCCCCTGCGGCAGCCCGCGGTTTTGCAATTCGGTGCCGGTAGCGCCGTCGCAAAGCAGCACCGTGCCTCGTTTCAAAATATCGAGAAGGGGTTCTGACATGAAAAATCCGTTCCGTTATTCATCATTCCAATTCGGTCCGCCGGCGGCTTTGCGCCCCGGCCGCCGTTGTCGCAAAAAACTTTGCATTGCAACATCGCTTCGCTTATTTTAAGATAATTCACCGATTGCCCCCGTAAAAGGAATTTCGACCCATAAATGGATTGAGAGGATTGCTGCATGCCCTGGATTCTTCGGATGCTGCTGACTATCGTACCGCTGATTGCGCTGGTGCATCTGGTCAGCTATTTCGCGCTCCGCCGCGCCCTTCGCCGGCTGCTCACCGCGGATGCCACACCGCCGCGCTTGCTCAAATTTTTGTACGGCTGGTGGATTGCATTACCAGCCGTGCTGTTGCTTCTACAGGTCACCGGTTTGAAAGAAATACAGCGGGCGCTTTTTTACGGCCACCCGTTGGGCGACTGGCTGCTGGTATATCCGTTTTGGTTCGGCCTGATTTTTTCCGCAGAATTTCTGCCCCTTTTTCTGGCGTTTGAAGGGGGCTGGTTTGCCATCCGGCGGTTTACAGGGAACCGGACAAACCTGGATCGGATGAAAGCCGTGAGTCTGTTGAGTATGGCCCTCGGATTGATGGTATATATCGCCGTTACGATTTACACGGATACCCGTCAGGAAACGGTCGCGCGCAAGACCGTATCCCTGCCGTCCTGGCCCGCCGCCCTTGATGGATTTCGCATTGTGCACATCAGCGACGTGCAGGGCGACAACCGCACCGGCCCGGCCCGCATACGGCAGTATGTGGAGCGTATCAACGCGCTGAAACCCGACCTGGTGCTGTTCACCGGGGATTTGATCACCCGGGGCCGTGAGCATGTGCCCGTGGCGGCAGGGGCGCTGGGACAGATTCATGCGCGTTACGCAAAAATCGCCTGCATGGGTGATCACGATTTCTGGACGGATCCGGCGCTTGTGCGGGATGAGCTGGAAAAAAATGGCTTCCGGTTTTTGCAGGATACCACGGTGATCCTGTCGTTGAAGGGAACGCCGCTGCAGATTACCGCACTGACGGAGATTTACCGGAAGCGGACCGAGGTGGAGGTGTTGCAACGGCTGGCTACCGATGGGGTGAAACCCGGGATCAAAATCTTGATGATGCACCAGCCGACGCAAAAACTGGTCGAAGCAGCGCCGGGGCTGCAGTTTGACATAATCGCCGCCGGACACACCCACGGCGGGCAGGTGGTGTTCTGGAACTGGCTGTGGCCGCTTACCCCGGGCCGCTGGGAAAACGGGTACTGGCGCGGTTTTCACTGGCTCAGCGGTACCCTGCTGAGCATCAATCATGGATTGGGGCTGACTTTTGCTCCGGTACGCTATCAGGCGCCCGCCAACATCCATGTCATCGAAGTACAGTCCGTACAGACGGCTCAGGATGAGCAATGATGACCGCATGGATCCGGAGTGGCATGCTCGCCGCTGGACTGATCGGTTTCATCAGCAGCGGAAGCACGGCGCAGGAGCCATCGGCGTATTTTTATCACGGCTATGATTACGGCAGCGAGGCCATGTTCAATCCGTTGTCGATCGTGATCAATGGCGGCTATGGCATTTTCCAGCTCGGACAACGGGACCGCCGGCTTGCCGCGGTCGATTACCGCACCGGATGGCGCGATGTATGGGACAATATCTCGCATCCGTGGCGTTCCATCCGCGCATACGGCGAGGAAAATTTCATCCGTACCGAAATCCTGCCGACGACGATGGCGCCGCGCAGTTCGCAATACTTGCCCAATTATCAGAACCATCTCATTGGCGGCGGAATGACCTACCGCGCATTAGTGGAATGGTTCCGCTGGCACGAATTCCCGAAGCCAAAGCTCTGGGCTTTGCTGAGCCTCACGGCTTATCATACCCTGAATGAGATCGTGGAAAACAACCTCTACCGCGGCGTGAATGTGGATCCCATCGCCGATATGCTCATCTTTAATCCGCTGGGCGTGATGCTGTTTTCCAGCGATCGGTTGGCGCGTTTCTTTAGTGAGACGCTCCATTTACGGAACGGGTCGTTCTTCCCGACCATCAACCCTGCGCTCGGGACGCTGGAGAACAACGGCCAGAATTTTGCCATAAAAATCCGGCTGGGCGACGGACGCCCTGGCACCTGTTTTATCAGTTCGGCCTGAATAGGATTCTCGGGTTGTCCTATCGGCGCGCCGATGGCCGCAGCCTGTCTTTCGGCGCCGGTCTTCTGGCGCGCAACCTGCGCCGGGTGACACGGGATGACGGCCTCCGGCATCTGACGGTGGATCTGGTCTGGAATGTCGGTGTATTTTACGACCGCAACGGCTCACTGATGGCTTCAGTGATGGCAAGCGGGGGACGAAGCTACCGCTTCCGCGCGACGGTGTATCCGGGCGTGGTGCGTATCGCAGGAATGAAGCCGGCGATGTTTATTGCGGTGGGGCAGCGCGGCGAGGTGGTCTGGGGCGTGTCCCTGCCGTTTCTTCCTGTGGGAGTGGCAATGCGGTGGTAGCCGATGGTACATCAGCCGGTCGGTTTTTGAGAACATGAGGGACGGGCGGTAATGGCGGATGAGAAACAGTAAATTCCGGTCGGGGACAGGCAGACTGTTGCCGGGGACCTGTTTCACAGCCTCACAGATTTGCCGCTTGCCTCACTTTTACGATCCGCCGGGAAAACGGCTGGCGCTGCGAATAAACCGCGGAAGTATCGGAAGCGGCTGAAAACAATTCATCCCGGCAGCGGTTCTGGTTTTTGTTGGGACACTGATCCGTCTTGAAAAGGGAATAGCAAAACATGATAAACGATACGATCCAATCCGGAGGCGAAGGAGGGAGGCATGGCTTTCGTGGTCTGGCTGATGCTTATGGCCGGTGCCGGTTCGCTGCTGGCCGGCACACCCGGCGATACAACGGCGCTGTTTATTTTTCCGTTGCAGGACAAACACGTGCATGCCAGCAGCATCGTCGTCCTGCCGAACGGCGACTTGCTGGCGGCCTGGTTTGAGGGCTCTGGTGAACGGTCCGCCAATGATGTACGCATTCGCGGGGCTCGACTGCGGAAAGGCGCAGGCCGGTGGAGTCCGGTCTTCGAAATGGCGGATACCCCCAATACACCGGATTGCAATCCGGTGCTGTTCCTGGATGCACGAAACCGTCTGCATTTGTTCTGGATCGCCGTCATTGCCAACCGCTGGGAGATGTCGCTGCTGCGACACCGCGTGACTCAGGATTACCAGCAGCCCGGAGCGCCGGTGTGGCAGTGGCAGGATGTGATCCTGTTGCGCCCCGGGGATGAATTTGCTGATGCGGTCCGCCGCGGTTTTGCCGCGCTGCCCGATCCCGACCTGGCATGGGCAGAATATGCGCCGCCTTACGAACGGATGCTCATTGAAGCGGCGAAAGATCCGAAAAAGCGCGAACTGGGCTGGATGACGCGCACGCATCCGCTGGAATTGCCGGGGGGCCGTATCCTGTTGCCCCTGTATTCCGATGGCTTCAACTTTTCATTGATCGCCATATCCGATGACGGCGGCGATACCTGGCGGCCGGGCCTGCCCATCGTTGGCCGCGGCAACGTGCAGCCCACCTTATTGCGCCGTTCGGATGGCGCCGTAATCGCCTACATGCGTGACAACGGCGATCCACCGGGACGCATCATGCGGAGCGTTTCCAAAGACGGTGGGGAGTCGTGGAGCCCTGCCCGGGATGGGACTTTGCCCAATCCGGGGTCCAGCGTCGTGGCGCTGACTCTGGCCGACGGCCGGTGGGTGCTGGTGTATAATGACACAGAAAAAGGTCGGCACCGGCTGGCCATCGCTCTTTCGGACGATGAAGGCCGGAGCTGGAAATGGAGACGTTATCTGGATCGCGCCGGACCGGACGAGGCCAAGTTCCATTATCCGGCTGTGGTGCAAACCCCCGATGGCCGGATTCACATCACATACACCTATCAGGTAAGGGCGGGGAAGACCATCAAGCATGTCTCCCTGCCGGTGCAATGGCTGTTATCGCACGAGTAACGTTGATTTTGTTGCAGAAATTGACCGGCAAACGGGGCATCATTACATGGAGAGCGGAAGGTGGATCGCCGGGCATCGGCTGGTTGCAATGAAAAGAACGGCATTTTTTGAGATGGGAAGAGCGGTTTCGCGGCATGCTTCTGCGGAAGAGTTTGAGCAACCAAGCAAACGTGCCCGGGAAGGGGATCGGTAAGAATTGAATGTAATCCAAAATTGACTCGGTCAGATCATGAAATCGGTTGATGGTATGTTGATTGAGTGATGGAACATGGGTGGAATATATCTGCTCCAGAAGGCTCCGCTGTGGGTTCCATGGTATCCGGGCGGTGAAAGGCGCCCCGGCAGCAGCAATTCATGAGCCTCCCCCTTGCAAAGGCTTTGAACCCGCCGCAAGGCTTCCATGGGATTCCAAATTTCAAATTTACCGGCAGGCCGATAAAAAACAGGTTTTTCTAATCTATCCGAAGGCATCCGGCCGAGGGCGGATGCCTTCGGGTTAGACTACCGGCCGGGTTGGCTTCCCGCTAAATTGCGTTTTTGAACTGCCCTTATTGGTTGATGGAATGCGATTCCATGATGCCCGTGATCCCCGAAAACCGCTTAATTCGTGCTTGGATTGGCATACATGGCGCTTTCCGGTTCACCGGGCTGAATCAAATTTTTTTGTCTCAAATAGTCCTGATACCCAAAAAAGATCAACACAATCGTAAAAATAAGAATTCCCAGAACGAGAAACACATCCTTTTTATTCATAGGCGGTCATCCTCTTTCCCTTCTTATAAAAAAGTTGACCTTCCGGGATATTCCCGGAAGGTCAGATGGTCAGGCGTTTTCTGTTGATGGCTATCGATCATACGGTTTAAAAGCGGCCCCGGGCCATGGCTTCCAGGCGGGCGATGCGTTCTTCCGTCGGCGGGTGGGTGGAGAACAGCGAAGCAAAACTCTGCCCGCCGCGGAGCGGATTGACGATGAACATGTGAGACGTGGCCGGATTCACCTGAGCCGGCACCATCTCGGCGGCCCGCTCCAATTGACGCAGCGCATTGGCCAGTCCCAGAGGATTACGGGTGATTTGGGCCGCGGTGGCGTCGGCGGTAAATTCACGGCTGCGGGAAATGGCCATTTGCACCATGGTAGCGGCAATGGGCATCACGATAATGGCCAGCAAAGCACCGATCCAGCCAAGCGGACTATCCTCATCATCGTTGCTGAAACCACCAAACATCATCGACCACTGCCCCATCCAGGCGAGATAGGAGATCGCACCGGCGATCGTCGCCGCAATGCTACTGATCAGAATATCACGGTTTCGAATATGTCCCAGCTCATGGGCGATCACGCCTTCCAGCTCTTCCCGATTGAGAATACGTAAAATCCCTTCCGTCACAGCAACCGCCGAGTGTTGCGGATTCCGGCCGGTTGCGAACGCATTGGGCATGTCCGTGGGCACGATATACACCCGCGGCATGGGCAAACCGGCCTGTTGTGCCAGCCGCCGGACCATGGAGTACAGTTCGGGCGCCTCCGCTTCCGTCACTTCTCTGGCACGGTACATGGCCAGCACCATTTTGTCTGAAAACCAGTAACTAAAAAAGTTCATGACTCCTGCAAAAATGAGCGCCATGGTGGCTCCGGACTGGCCGCCGAAAAAACCGCCCAAAAGGACCAGCAATACGGTCAGCAGGGCCATCAAAAAGGCAACTCGTAACGTGTGCATATACCTCTCCTCAGCAGTTAATGAGTGAATTGATTGATTTCCAGAATGTTGTTTCCGCTCCCGCCATGAACCCCACCGCTATCACGCGGATACGGCCCATGAGCGGGCATGAACGCGTTTGCCGCGATTCATTTCCGCCGGAAAAATTGTTCGCCGAAGGCGCGGCGTGAATCACGGCGGTTTTTCAAGGGTATCGGCTATGTTTTCAAGGCTTTGTATGCCTTATGATGTTGAAAGGTTCCGTGCAGGGGATCGAAATTTAAGATTTCCCCCGGTTAATTGCAATAAAATTCGGTTTTTGTGGGGCAAAATTGCTCACGGTTTGGGCATGTTCGCTGAAGGAAATGACGCCAAATCCGCCATGAAACGTTTGCGTCGGTGCTTTTGCTTTGCCGACGCCTTTTGCCGGCGTTTTTGTTTTTGCCGCCGCCGAATTCGGAGTGAACGGGCAAACGGGTGGCTTTGTTGCGTCCGTGTCGAATTCTTGCAAAAAGCGCAAAATTTTCTGGACAAAACCGAAATTGTTTTATATATTAGCTTCCGCTATGGAAGCCTTTCCAATATTTATTTCAAAGAAGTTATGCATGGTTCCGTCCTCCCGGTTGTTGCCCACTTGCCGGTGCTGGCCTTCGGAAACCGTGCGTCAGGTTCCTTTCCGGCTTTGACACATTTTTGCTGTTGCCGGTCGGCTCCACTCACCGGTAACGGCCGTCTCAAATAGATTACGCCTCTCGCACAGCAGGATGGAGATTCCATACAATCCGCAAAGAAAGCGATGGTTTGAACTTCACCATGTCCGTCACCATTTATGATGTTGCGCGCCGGGCAGGGGTGGGCATTGGTACGGTATCCCGAGCCATCAACGATAGCCCGCAAATCCGGCCCGAAACCAAAAAGCGCGTTATGGAAGCCATTCGTGAACTTGGCTATACGCCCCACACCATGGCCAAACGGCTCGCCACCAAACGCATCGGAATCATCGCTGCAATCATGCCATTCTATACCGGCCATTTTTATCATGAATTGCTTCGCGGCATTCAAAAAGCCCTGACCGAATTTGAATATGATTTATTGGTCCATTTTGTGGATAGGCCGGAAAAACTCCGCGCTTATCTGGATCGGACTCTGAGTGAAAAACGGTGTGACGGACTGTTGATCATTTCGATGGATATCCCCGAAGAGTATGTTGACAAATTGCAGCATGCGAGGCTGCCGGTCGTGGTGGTCGATCGCGGCCATGACCGCCTCGATTGCATTCAAGTTGAAAATGAACAGGGTGCCTATCTGGCAACCCAGCACCTGATCCGCTTCGGGCACCGCAAGATCGGCATGATCAGCGGTAACCGGCACAGTGAGCCGGCGAAACAGCGCTATGAAGGCTATGTCCGCGCGCTAAACGAGGATGGGCTGGCTGTGCGGCCGGAATGGTTCGTTTCCGCGGATATGCTCAACGCCACCCCCGATATTCAGCAAAACGACGGCTTCAATATTCATGCCGGTTATGCCGGCATGCATCGATTGTTGGCTCTGGGCGATGACCGGCCCACGGCCGTTTTTGCGGCTTCGGATATTCTCGCCGTCGGCGCCATGCGCGCTGCCAACGAGGCCGGTCTGACCATTCCGAATGACCTCGCGGTCATCGGTTTTGATGATATCGAACTGGCGGACTATCTGTCCTTAACCACCATGCAACAGCCCATGTATGAAATGGGCAAGCTGGCGGTGGATCGGGTGATGGAAAAAATTGACAGCGAAAGCGATGAGGTGCGGCAGTTCCGTCTGTCCACCCGACTGATCGAGCGCCACAGTACGCAACCTATAGGGTCGTGAAATATAGAACCGGCAGTGCTGACGTTGAAAGAGCCATTTTTATGTTAATGAAGAATAAAACACGAGGTCGCGGGCTGTGTTTTCGGCTCGTCGTCATGCTTGCCGGAGTGTTGCTGGCCGGGGGAATGACAGCCTGCGGTAACGATCGGGAAGATGATGTCCTGGCGTTTGTCGAAGAACGGACTATCACCGCGGATCAGTTTCTGAAATATTATCAGCAGTACCGGCAGCGAATCGGGATGAATGTGCCGGATAACGGCCAATTCCGCCGTCAGGTGCTTTATAACCTGGTGGACGACGCGGTGTTTATCGTGAAAGCCATCGAGCAGGGGTTTGATCGGGATGCCGTGGGGCAATTTGAGCGGGAACGAATCGAGACTCAAACTCTGCTGGATCTGTACCACAAAACGTTTATTGCGCCTCGGGTTGAGGTAGAAGACGCCGAGCTGGTACAGTTGTTTATCCGCCTGAATATGCGTGTTAAAGCGCGGCACTTGTACGCGCCAACACGCCGGGAAGCCGATTCATTGTACACCCTGCTGCAAAACGGCGCCTCTTTTCAGGAACTGGCGCGGCAAATTTTCACGGATCCGCAATTGCGTGAATCCGGCGGCGATCTCGGGTACTTTACCGTCGATGAAATGGATCCCGCGTTCGAGGAAGCGGCCTATGCGCTGCAGGTGGGCGAAATTTCACCGCCGGTGAAAACCCGCTTCGGATACAGCATCATCAAAGTGGAGGATATCAAAGGCAATCCTCTGCTGACTGAAACTGAATTTGCCAAACACAAGCCCAAGCTGCGCGCCTACTGGGCGCGGCGGAAGCTGCTCAAATTAACTCAGCTCCATGTGGATTCATTGCGACGGGCGTTGCAGTTGCAATTTCACCGTCCGACTCTGAAAGCGCTGTACGCCAAAATCCGGGCACAAAACACCGCTGGCAGCCTCCGTCAGGACGAAAGCTGGGCGAACGACCCCGATTTGTTGAACCAAAAACTGGTCACATCAGCGCTCGGTGTCTGGACGGTGGCGGACTTTCAGCAATACGCCCGGTTGACGTCCCCTAAACAGCGGAAATGGATCCGGCATGAAGAGGCGCTGGAGGATTTTATCGCCGGCATGGTAGTGCGGGCATATATGCTGCAGAAAGCCCGGAAGGCGGGGTTACACCGGACGGATGAATACCACGAGAAGGTGAAAGAAGCGTGGGAAAATTATCTGCTCAAACGCATGGAATCGACGCTGATGGCGGAGATCGAGATTCCGGAAGACTCGGTGCGAAACGTCTATGAGCAGGCGCCGGAACGCTTTGCCCTGCCGAAAAAGATCCGGCTGGCGGAAATCGTGGTGAGCGATTCCGTGACCGCGCAAAAAGTGGCGCAGGCCTTGAAGCGGGGCAAATCCTTTGCCGATCTGGCGCGTCGGTATTCCATTCGCAAAAGCAGCGCCGCCAATGGCGGCGACCTGGGATATTTTTCGCTGTCAGAATTGGGCGGTTTCGCCAAACTGGTAGAACCATTGAACGTCGGTGAATACCGCGGGCCTTTACGCGTGGATTCGCTGTATATGTTTATTCGGTGTGAGGATATCCTTCCGGCGCAAATTCGGTCGTTTGAAGAAGTCCGGGAAGATATCGAAAAGACGCTTCGAGTCATGAAATGGTATGATGTGAGGCAGCAGAAACTGGCAGAATTTAAACAGGCTATGTCAATCAGGGCATTTCCAAAACGGCTGCGAACGTTACGCCCCAATTTAAATTAACCCTGGAGCTTTTTATGAGGCGACATTCTTTCTGGACCAAAGCCTTTTTGACATCGGCGTGGTTGTTGCTGTTGACCGGTGTCGGTTCCGCCCAGAAGTATGGTAAAATTGTAGGAAAGGTTACGGATGCCGAGACGGGAGAACCGCTGCCCGGCGCAAACATTTTGATTGTCGGCACGACCATCGGAGCCGCTTCCGATGTGAACGGCAATTTTGTGATCCTGCGGGTGCCGCCCGGAAAATATGATGTGCGCGCCATGTTCATCGGTTATCAGAGCATGGTCAAAAGCGGCGTTGAGGTGATGACGGACCTGACCACCCGCGTGGATTTCGCTCTCAAGGTCAAGACCCTGGACATCGGGCAGGAGGTGGTGGTCGTGGCTCAGCGGCCCATTATCCGAAAGGACCTGACCGCCTCAGAATCGCGGGTGCAGGCAGAGGAGATTGCGCGGATGCCGGTGCAGGAAATGGCGGATGTGTTGAACCTGCAGGCCGGCGTCACCCGGGATGCCTTCGGCGGCATTCACATTCGCGGCGGCCGTTCCACGGAAGTCGCGTATATGATCAATGGGGTGCGCATCACCGATGATTTCACCAAGACCCAGGCGGTGCAGGTGGAAAATGAATCGATCCAGGAGCTGCAGGTGATCGCCGGTACGTTCAATGCCGAGTATGGCGAAGCCATGAGCGGCATTGTGAATATCGTGACCAAAACCGGCGGCAACGAATTTCATGGTAAGCTGGAAGCCTATACCGGCGATTATATCAGCGGCAACAGCGATATTTTCTGGAACATCGATAACATCAATCCGGTGGCGAATTACAATTTTCAGGGCGCATTGAGCGGACCGATCAAGAAAGATAAATTGACGTTTTTCGTCACAGGCCGCCGCTGGGTGAACGACGGCTGGCTGTATGCACCGTATGTGTACAGCCCCCAGGGCCGCGTGCAGGTGATCGATGGCGATACGGTAGCGGTGCGCGGCGACAGCTCCGCCGTTTCCATGAACCGGCGCGAGCGCTGGAGCGGGCAGGCGAGTCTGGAATGGCGCATTACCGGCCCCCTGAAGCTGAAACTGGACGCCTTCGGGAGTTTTGAAAAACGGCGCAATTACGATCATTTTTTCCGCCTCAATCCGTACGGCAAACGCGGAGATGAGGATGGAGGTTACGCCTTTATCGGCAATCTGACCCATGCCGTCAGCGCGCGCACCTATTACGAGATTACCGCGGCATATAAATTCAACCAACTGCGTTCGGTTTTATACGACGATCCGTTCGATCCGCGCTATGTGCATCCGGATTCGCTGAATACCGGCGCCAATCAGTTCGCCCGCGCCGGCACCGACCTCGCCCGGTTCAAGCGCAGCACCACAAGCTGGATCGGTAAGTTCGACATCACCAGCCAGGTCAATGACCGCCATCAGCTTAAAGGCGGTATCGAGCTGAAAGTGGATCGGGTATTTATGGATGATCTGGTACTGGTTCCGGATGAAGACGAAAACGGCCGGCAGATCGAGCCGTTCAGGCCACGCATTCCCCCGCCCACAGAAGTCAATCACACCTTGATCAACCGCCGTCCCTACACCTTTGCCGCTTATTTGCAGGATAAAATTGAATATGAATCCTTCATCATCAACATTGGTATCCGCTTCGATCTGTTTGATGCTCGCGGCAAGGTTCCGAGGGACCTCGAGGATCCCAATATCTACAATCCATTCAAGCTGCAAAATATTTATCGCGATCTCAACCGGGACGGCGTGATCAGCCTCGATGAACAGACGGAAGCCAACAAACTGACGGTCGAGGACCGATTGAAATACTGGTACCGCAAAACCTCGATCAAGACCCAGTGGAGTCCCCGGCTGGGCGTGGCCTACCCCATCACCGATCGCGGCGTGATTCATTTTTCCTATGGCATTTTCCGGCAGATTCCCGACTACGAGCAGCTTTACCGCGGCGACGAACTGAAACTTAACCAGGTCAGCCCCAATCAGGGGCCGTTTGGCAACCCGGATTTGAATCCCCAGCGCACCACCATGTACGAACTCGGATTGCAGCAGCAGCTTTCCGAACACATCGGTGCGGACATCACCCTGTTTTACCGTGACATCCGCGATTGGGTGACTTCCAGCGCATTGTACCCCACGGCGATTGCCGGGGTGAGCTACAGCCGCAAAATCAACCGTGATTTCGCCAATGTTCGGGGGTTCACCCTTGCTCTCAACAGGCGGTTTGCCAATCACTATTCTTTCAGCGTGGATTACACGTTTCAAATTGCGGAAGGCACCAACTCCACACCGGAGGAAGAGTATTTTTCGCAAATCGGCGGTGCGGAGCCGACCCGGCAACTGACCCCGCTGGCCTGGGATCAGCGGCATACGCTAAATGCCAGTTTTTACTTCGGCGGAAAAGACTGGGGAGTGAGTTTCATCGAACGGTTCAATTCCGGGCAGCCTTACACGCCGCAGTTGGTCACGATCGGGCGGGTCGGGCGAGACATCATCGCCGGATTGGAGAAAAACAGCCGCCGCAAGCCCAATCAGTTCACCGTGGACATGACCGCATTCAAAGAATTTCAAATGCAGAATTTCCGGCTGAAACTCTTTCTGCGCATCTTCAATCTGTTCGATGCCAAAAATCCCGTCAATGTTTTCGGCGATACCGGACAGCCGGATTTCACCCTCAACATGCTGCAGGCGGTCAGCGCTGATCCGACCTGGTTTGTGCGCCCGGATTTTTATTCGCAGCCGCGGCGGGTGCAACTCGGCATGACAGTGAATTTCTAAACCAACAAAAGCCTGTTAGCATGAAGGCCAGAAGACGCGAACCGAAACCGTTTATCCATGAATCATCCTCTCGCAGAGGCGCCTCGCTCGCAAAGTCGGCAACCCGGGCGGGCCAGTGTCCCCGGCGGGCTCTGCGAGTGAGTCATTAAGGCGAAAATCAAAGCGCATACTTAAGGATATCCAGAATGAACGTATTATCCCTCAAAACCATCATGAAGGACTGGAAGAGACCACTGGTGCTGGGCTTCGTTGCCCTTGGGGTGCTGACTTTCTCCGGCGAACTTGCCGCACAACCCAGAAAACACGTCCCTTCCGATCACCGTGGCGATCCCAACTTTCGCCGTAAATCCAACATCGACGGGAACAACGTCCGCGCCACGGTGTTCAATTTCGGCTTCAGCGGACGAACCGCCGCAGTGCCGGATGAAATTCCTTACGAATGGCCCAAAAACACCGGCCGCAATTACATCGCTCTGGCGGCAATCTGGCTGGCCGGTGAAGTGGTGGACGAAGAAGGCAATGTGATCCAAATTGTCGATTTTCCCACGTTCCGGCAAAGTCCCACCGGCGATTCCTGGAACCTGGAACCCGTTCCCGGATTCGCCAATCCGGATGCCAACTCCATCGCGCGCAGTGACGATCCCAACACCTGGCCGACCGAGGCTCAAGGCGGCTGGCGCGACAAGCGGGACGATCCCATCGATCCGGGCTGGATCGGTTCCTGGAACGGTTTCTTTGGCAAAAATGTGTTCAACGCCGATCAGGAGCTGTTCTATCAGTGCTCCGATGATTTGTATTCCCGCTACAATTATATCCCGGATGAAACGGATCCCACCCGCCGCGGGCTCGGGTTGCTGATGGATGTGCGGGCATTTGCCTGGTCACAAATTTTGATTAGTGATGTGGTGTTCTTTATTCACGATATTTTGAATGACGGCACCAAGCGCATCCCGAAGACCTCCTTTCTGATCTGGTTGGCCGATATCGTGGGCAACGATGCCGCCGACGATCAGCCGTTTGTCGATTTGCAGACCAGCGTGGCGTTTTTAACCGATGCCGACCGCCGCGGCGATGAAGCTTTCGGAGATGAACCGGTGGGCGTGGCATCCATCAAATATCTGGAAACCCCCGGCAATCAGGTCGATGGCATTGACAATGACGGCGATGCTGATCTGCATCCCGACCTGATCGCCCGAATTCAGGGAGATCCCAACGAGCGCATTCCGCTGTTCACCGAGGACGATTTCCAGCCGCGGTTTCTGCGCCCGGGCGATAAGATTGTGCTGATCGATTCCACCACATTTGCTCGAATCGTGACCACCTATCCGGAAAACGGCGGTACGGTGCGTTCTTTAGGAAAGGAATATCAGCTTCCACCCGGCGGGATCACCCTCGAAGAGGACACCACGGCCAACTTGCTGGATGATGATCTGGACGGTTTGATCGACGAACGCCTGACCCTGCACTTTGAACGGTTCGATGAGATCACCGGCACGATTCGGCCGGTACGCTACATCAACTATTTATCTTTTGCGGTGGGCGATACCATCAAACGCGGATTTATTGTTCCGGGGATGAACACGCCGCAGACCTATGCCACGGTTGCGCCGATGATCGACGAGGCGCGCGACGATGGCTTTGACAACGACGCCGATTGGGATCCGCTGCAGGACGATACGGGCCTCGACGGTGTGGCGGGCAACGGTGATCCGGGAGACGGCGACGGACAACCGACCTCAGGCGCCGGTACCAATTTCCCCGGTGAGCCGAATATCGACAAGACCGATGTCACCGAAACCGACCTCATCGGGCTGACCAGCGCCATCCAGGACCCGGCTTTTGGCATCAATTTCAATACCGTATCGGACGGCTATATCTGGCGTAAATTCATGACGCCGGGTAATTTTTATCTGCCGCGTCCGGTCGGCGAATACGACACGTTTGTATCCTCCGGCTTTTTCCCGCTGGAGCCGGGACAGCGTCAGCGCATGGCGATTTCCATTGCGCTTGCCGGCGGCGGTATCTCAAAAGAAGCCGACATTGAGAGCGCTATTGAAAAGCAAAAGCAGGCTCGAGTGGCGTATGAATCCGATTACCAGTTCGCGCAGGCGCCGCTTCAGGTGACCGTGACCGCCGTTCCCGGCGATGGCAAAGTCACCCTGTATTGGGATGATGTGGCCGAGCAGTCGGTGGACCGTTTTATTCTGCGTCTGGGCGGCAATGCCCGGGATTTCGAAGGCTACCGGATTTACCGCGCCACGGATGCCGCCTTTCTCGACGCCAAAGTCATCACGGACGCCCGCGGCAATCCCACTCTCCTCCGACCCATTGCGCAGTTCGATAAAAAAGACGGCATTACCGGGCTGCATCCGGTGGATATCAACGGGGTGAAATTCGATCTCGGCCGTGATACCGGCATCGTGCATACGTATGTGGATACCAACGTGGTGAACGGGCAGCGCTATTTCTACGCCGTGACGGCGTATGATTTTGGCTATGCCGCTGGAAATATCCCGCCCACGGAAACCCCCATCAAAGTGGATGTCGATCCTCAGGGCAATATCAAAACCGGCAGCAATGTGGTGGTGGTGCGGCCGCGGGCGCCGGTAGCCGGATATCTGCCGGCGGAAGTGAAAAAGATCGAGCATGTGAAAGGCAGCGCCACCGGCGAGATCGGTTTTAAAATCATCGATCCGCGCAAGATTCTCGATGGTCACGTGTATGAAATCACGTTCGAAGATACCGTGCGCAAAGGCAAAGTGATCGATACGCTGACCACCAAAAATTTCACCGTGACCGACATCACCACCGGCGAGGTGAAGCTGGAGAAAAGCACATTGTTCAAGCAAGGCGATGAGGTGCCGATCATCGATGGATTCCAATTGACGTTTGTCAACGAGGAGCGGGTTGAGCTGAACCGCATCATCAGCGGATGGACCAGCGAAGAGGTGTATCCGTTTGAATTTACTCCGGTGCAGTTTTTGAACGTTCAGGGCGAGCAGCGGCCCAACGATTACATGCTGGTCATCGGCGAGGTTGGTATCGCCACTTCGAAAGATACCACCATCAGCTTTCTGCCATTGCCTTCGAAGCCGGTCAATTTTAAAGTGATCAATGTTTCGGAAGACAAGCCGGTGGAGTTCGCTTTTGCCGAGATCGACGGCTCGGACGGCAAATTCAGCATCAATCCGAACGATGCCAACAAGACCGATACCATCTACTTGCTGGAAGAAGGTCCGGACGGGCAATTGGTGTACACCTGGCAGATCATTCTCAATCTCAAGCCCAACGGCCGCAATCCGCAGCCCGGCGATACGCTGAAAATTTTTCTGCGCAAACCGTTTCTGTCGCGCGATGTGTACCGATTTGAGGTCAAAGGGGAGAGCATGGATCCGGAGCTTGCCCGGCAGCGGCTTGACCGCATCCGGGTGGTGCCGAACCCGTATGTGGCAGCGGCAAGCTGGGAACCGCGCAATCCTTACAGCAGCGGTCGCGGCCCCCGAGAAATTCATTTTATCAATCTCCCGCAACAGTGCACCATCCGCATTTTCAACGTGGATGGCGTGCTGATCGATACCATCGAGCACAACAGCACACTGGACAATGGGACGGCGATCTGGGATGTGTTGAGCCGGGATCGGCTGGAAATCGCCTACGGCATTTACATATACCACATTGAAGCGCCGGGAATCGGTGAAAAGACCGGCACTTTCGCGATCATCAAATAGCGAATCGACCAATCTGGAGACATAGAGCATGATGTTCATGAAAAAATGCATCCCTGCAGGATTGGCGCTGATGGTTTTGGCCGGACTGTTCGGCGTGCCGCTGAGCCGGGCGCAGGAAGTCAAAAAGGTCGGTACTTCAGCGGCGGCCTTTTTGCGCATCCCCGCCGGCGCAAGAGGCACCGCCATGGGAAGCGCATTTGCCGCCACCGCCAATGACGCTTCAGCCATGTACTGGAACGCCGCGGGCCTCGCCAATCTCACCCGGATTTCCCTGCTGGTGGATCATTCTTCCTGGCTGGCCGGTCTGAATTATAACTACTTTGCGCTGGCCATTCCCATGGGCGATATGGGAACGGTGGGATTCAATGTGGCGGCGCTTTCCACCGAAAAGATGCTGGTCACCACCGTGGAACAGCCCATGGGAACCGGCGCTACGTTTGATGCCTCCAGCGTGGCGGTAGGGGTGGCTTACGCGCGCGCTTTGACCAACAAATTCTCCATCGGCGCCAATGTGAAGTTTATTCAAGAGCGTATTTTTAATTCCCGTGCCATCGGATTTGCCATCGACCTTGGCACTCTTTACGTAACGCCTTTTGACGGCATTCGGTTGGGCGTGAATATTTCCAATTTCGGCACGGATTTGCGCATGGATGGTGAAGACCTGAACATCCGGGTGGATGTGGCGCCGGAACAGGAAGGCAACAACCAGAGCGTGGTGGGACGCTTGAAAACCGATGATTTCAGCGCGCCGCTGCTCATGCGTGTCGGGCTCGCCTGGGACGCCTTTGCGGATGAAAACCACCGGCTGACGTTGGCGGTGGAAGGCTTGAACCCCAATGACAACGCCCAGAGCGTGAATGTGGGAGCGGAATACGCCCTGCTCAACAACATGCTGGTGCTTCGCGGCGGACTGAGTGAGCTGTTCCTGGAAGAACGGGAGCGAAATTTCTCGCTGGGGATCGGTGTCAATTACGGTCTGCAGACCGGTGTGACGATTGCCGCCGGTTATTCGTATCAGGATTTTGTGCATTTGAATTCGATCAGCAAATTCACGCTGGAAGTGCAATTTTAGAGGCCGCCCGATACCATCTTCCGGTAGCGGCCCTGCGACTGCGGTTGGGAACGGCGCTGGTATTTGCGGCAAAGGGAGTTTATAAAAACGGCACCCTCCGGGAAGAAGGTCTGCCTCGGAATTGGGGATCGCCCCCAGCGGTGCAATGACAGAAATCGTGATAAAAGCCCTTTTCCATCAAACAAAGATATTTCATCTGGAAAAAATGAGTATAACGAACCTTAATTTTCACGAAAGGAGGTTGATAGGCAGAGGAAACGATTTTGACATTAGCCAAAAGGTGAACCATTCAAACCTGAAATGGGAGGGAACATGAAACATCGATTCAATGTTCCGATCTGGAGTTTTCTTATTTTACTCCTGACCATGGGTGTTGCCTTCGGGCAGAATACCATCCAGGTCACGTTTAATTTGAATACCTCAACGAACCTGGATACGCTGAACGAAAACCATTTTGTGGAAATCCGCGGTTCGTTGAATTGGAAAACGGGAGCTGTTTTGCCCGGCGGCAAGACCATTGATTGGAATAGTAGTTCGGATCTGGAGATGACCAACGTGGGCGGCGATTACTGGACCATCACGTTCGAAATGGAGCCGGATGATACGCTTTACTACAAATTCTGGACCGGATTCGACCCGGATAACGGCACGTATCCCGATAATGGCTGGGAAGGCCCATTTAATCCGGCTGATAGTATTAACACGGATACCCGAACGTTCATCTCCGGCAATACGGACACGGTGGTGGCGTTGCAGTTCTATCACCCGAATGTCGGCGGCCAGAAGGTGGATCAGTTCTGGCGGCCGTACGAGACCAAGCAGGATTCGGTGGCGATTTTCTTCCGTGTCAATATGGGCGGTGTGACCGAATCCGAGCGGTTTAATCCGGATGTCAACGGACCGGTGGGGGTGCGTGGCGATCCCGGCACGTCCAACGGCGCTCTGGATTGGGGATCCACACGGGTGATTTTAAAGCGTGAAACCGACAGTGTGGATAACGGCTCGTTTTGGTCGGGCGTGGTATATATTCACAAAGATTCGCTGAACGTCGGCGATGTGCAAAAATACAAATTCTTCATCGAAAACGATACCGACAACGGCTGGGAGAATAGCGTCCCCGACCGGGAGTTTACCTACACGGCCACCCTGGTCACCAGCGGCGGTGACACCACGTTGCATTGGCGCTATTTCGATGATCTGAAGCCCACGGGCAAACAGCCGGTGGAAAGCACGGTCACGTTCCGTGTGAACCTCGAAGCGCTCGAGAAAGTGGGACTGTTCGATCGCGGCGCGGGAGATAAAGTCGCGGTGATCGGCGCCAAAGGCTGGAACCGGCCGGATGATCTGATCATGATGAATTTCATTCCGGCGCTGCAGGAATGGGCGGTATCCGAACCGTTCAAACAACTCCCGGGCTCCATGATCCCGTATAAGTATTTCATCGTTTGGGACTCCTCCCGGGTGGACACCAACAGTCAAAATTACATCCCTGCGCTGGATATCAATGATGGCTGGGAAGAACCGGGGCTGACCGGCGGCGGTAACCGGGTATTCGAATTCATGAATGCCCCGCAGCAATCCCCGCCCGGCGATTTCGGTAAAGACCTGCAGTACTACGATTCGGTGCCGCCGCAAGGGGTGATCGAAACTCCGATTAGGGTCACCTTCAATGTGGATATGCGTCCTGCGGCGGATGCTGCCACCAATCCAAAAACGCTGTTCCGTCCCGGACAGGATAAGGTGTTCCTCCAGTTCGATGGTTCACTGTTTGCACTCACCCAGGGAATGCCCAAAGGCGGGGAGAAAGCGCGCGTCGAGCTGACCGATGACGACGGCGATGGCATCTATTCGGCCTCCATGGATCTTAAAGTCCCCACGCTGTACATGGTCAGCTACATTATCGCCTATTCGACCGACACGGGCTTTGAAACCAACGGCGGCGGTTTCGATAAAGGTCGCCGGTACTATCAGTACATCCGTCCGACCAAAGTCAACGGCGACGGCACCATTGAGTGGCCGAGCGAATACAATTTCCCGACGGTGGTCTGGAAAGAAAAAGACCTCGATGTGGAAGATCCGCCGGATCTGTTCACGCCTACGGGCATTGCGGATGATCGTGCCGGAATTCCGGGGACGTTCCGTCTCGAACAGAACTTCCCCAATCCGTTCAATCCGGAAACCCAAATCCGCTATGAATTGCCGGTGGCAAGCCATGTCACTATCGCCGTGTATAACTTGATGGGACAACGGGTCAAGACGCTGGTGGATGCCCGTCAGGACCAGGGCGTGTACACCATCAAGTGGAACGGGCAGAATGAAAAAGGGCAGACCGTGGCCACCGGAGTGTATATTCTCAAAATGCGCGCCGGTGACTTCCTGCAGGTTCGCAAGATGGC
>WFVT01000386.1 GCA_015491485.1 Candidatus Zhuqueibacterota bacterium | reverse complement strand
CACACTCCTGCCGGTGGGTCTGCTATTTTACTTCATTTTCATAAATATTTCAACTTTTTTTAATGGATTTTGAAAATTCCATTTTCGGCCCACAATTTTACGAAATTTTGCGGTAAAATCTCCATTTTATGGTTTTTACACCCTATTCTCACGGTGTGCGTTCCAATTTTTTGCACCGTCAAACCTTGATTTTACCGCCTCTTTCCCCTGCCGGCCCATGGCACCATTCTTGCAAAAATGACGCTGATGTCACATTTCAAAAACGGAGGGCAGGAGTATGCAAAACCGTATCCGCTTTTCCCCCCTGATGCGGGCGGGGCTGACCGTTCTGTTTGTGGCTTTATTTTGCGGCGGTGAGAGTGCGCTGGCAACCAACGGGTATTTTTCACACGGCTATGGCATCCGCTACAAGAGTATGGCCGGCGCCGGGGTGGCCATGTATCTGAGTCCTATGGCGGCTGCCAATAATCCGGGCAGCATGGCTTTTGTCGGCAAGTCTTATCAAGTTTCTCTGTCCTTTTTTAATCCAAACCGCCAGTACACGGTGACCGGAAAGCCTTCGGGCTTCCCTCAGACGTTCGGCCTGACTCCCGGAACGGTGGAGAGCGATTCGCGCCTGTTTTTGATTCCGGCACTGGCGGCAAACTGGGAATTGAAAGAAACCGTTTTTTTCGGTGTCGCTGTATTTGGCAACGGCGGCATGAACACCAACTATCCCACCAATACGTTTTACGGCAGCACGCCCACCGGCGTGGATTTGATGCAGCTGTTTGTGGCAGCAACGCTTTCTTTCCAGTTCGCCGAAAACCACGGGATCGGCATCAGCCCCATCTTCTCCTTCCAGCGTTTCCAGGCGCAGGGGCTGGAGGCATTCCGCCAATTTTCCAGCGCGCCCGACAAATTGAGCAATAACGATTACGATAGCGCCACCGGATTTGGACTACGGCTGGGCTATTTTGGTATGTTATCGGAATTTCTGGCCATTGGAGCGGCCTATCAAACCCGAATCAACATGAGCGCCTTTAGCAAGTATGCCGGCCTGTTTGCCGGCGGCGGCGATTTCGATATTCCGGCCAACTGGACGGTCGGACTGGCCGTGGGCTCTGAAATGTTGACCGTGGCTTTCGATGTACAGCGGATCATGTACAGCAGCATCCAGTCCATTGCCAATCCCATGCTTCCGAATCTGCAGCAGGCACCGCTCGGCTCTGATGGGGCAGCCGGCTTTGGCTGGCGGGACATGACCGTCTTTAAAATCGGCGCTCAAATGAAACGCGGAGAAGCCTGGACGTATCGCGCCGGTTTTTCTTTCGGCAAACAACCGATTCCAGAAAAAGAGGTGTTATTCAACATTCTGGCTCCCGGCGTTATTGAAAGGCATCTGACGTTCGGTCTTTCCCGCAAATTGAGCGGCGGCAAAGAACTCAGCCTTTCCATTACCCGCGCGCTGACGGGAAGCGTGAAGGGGCCCAACCCGCTGGAAGCGCCCAACCAGCAAACCATTGAACTGAAAATGGATCAATGGGAATTCGGCGTAGCGCTGACATTTTGACGTTTTCAGGGAGGCCACTCATGAAAACCAAACGCATGTATTTCCTGGTAGCGGTGCTGCTCATGAGCACCGCAACCCTTTTTGCCCGTCCCTTCCAAAAGAGCGGCAAGTTTGGCGTCTATCAGTACGTCATCGAACAGGCAGAAGGGGAATTGGATAGCGTTGTGGCAGCGATCAAAGCGGCTGCCGAACAAGCCGGCTGGCAAGTACTTGCCGATATCGCCGGCGGCGTACCGGAGGGCTGCGACTACCGCACGCACGTTTTGGTACTGGTCGATTCGGCGTATGCCGATCAAATGATGCAAGCCAATCGGATTACCGGGCCATTCGCCGTGGTGGATCGCATCAATGTGTTTGAAGATGAACGCGGCGTGCATGTCTCGGTGGTCAATCCGCGCTCCATCAACCGGACGGTGTTAATGGATGATACCGCTTACAGGGATATGACCGAAGCGCATTTGAAACAACTGCGCGAGTTGATCACCTCGGCGGTGAAAGGCCGGGTAAGTGAAAAAGAGTATGGACAATTTCGAAAAAAAGGTTATATTGGCAAAACCATGGGAGTGATGGCCGGCGGCAAATTCATTGACAAGCTGGAAGAAGTGGCATCGGTCACCGGGGAGAACTGGCAATCGGTAGCGGAACGCGTCCGTGAAGGGCTTTCCAAAACTTCCGAGAAATGGGGCATGCATCTGGTTTATGAGCTTGCCCTCCCCGAGTACAAAACGGTTGTTTTTGGCACCACCGGTACCCCCATGGATAGCAAATCTTTCAGCATCGTACGCGCCGGCAGTGACAAATCCCGCAAGAAATTCAAGTGTCCCGGGCTGGCTCACGCCGGTGCTTACCCCATCGAAGTGGTGGTGGCCGAAAACGAGGACGGCAGCGTCAGTGTACGCCTGGTGGAAGTGATGTTCCGCATGAAGATGTATTTCGAGGATGCCGGAAAATGGGCGTTCATGAAAAACATGGGCATGCCCGGTTCTATCCAGAAAGAATTGGAACAGCAGGTTCGTTTGGCATTACAACCTTTGACCGCCAAATAAGCTGCCGCATCCACTTTTTTGCCATGCAGGCGATCATTCAATCAGAATCTCAAGACCGTGCGTCGTAAATCCCGCTGCGGCGCACGGTTTTTCATGTTCATTAAAGAGCACCATTTTTGAGTAGCACCATACATTGGATTAAAACGTCGTAAACCACGGATGCATTCACAAACATCGATAGCACAGCGCTGGCTTCCCTTTCTTCGCTGGTTTCCACTCGAAAAAAAATACTTGTGGAACGACCTCATCGCCGGTGTCACGGTGGCTTTGGTGCTGATTCCACAATCCATGGCGTATGCACAACTGGCGGGCTTACCCCCGGTTTACGGGCTTTATGCGTCTTTTCTACCGGTCATTTTTGCCACACTGTTCGGTTCATCGAACCAGCTCAGCACCGGCCCGGTGGCCATGACCTCGCTGCTCACTGCAAGCGCTTTAACCACACTCGCCTCTCCGGGATCGGACTTATACATCCAACTGGCGATTCAGCTTGCGCTCGTCGCCGGCGTCATCCGCATTCTCATGGGATTGCTCCATCTGGGCCTGGTGGTAAACCTGCTTTCTCATCCGGTGCTCACCGGTTTCACCAATGCCGCGGCGATCATCATCAGCTTCTCGCAGTTAAGCAAATGGCTCGGTGTGCCCGGTGGCCACACCGGCCGCTTTCTTACGGATGCCTGGGAGCTGCTACAGCAGGCGCGCCATTTCAATGAAGCTTCATTATTTATGGGGCTTTTTGCGTTTGCGATTATTATGGGATTTAAAAAGTGGTTGCCCCGGATTCCGGGGGTGTTGGTCGCCGTGATCCTGTGCACGGTGATTAGCTGGAAAATTGGTTTCCAGCAAGAATTCCGGGCTCCGGTTTCCCATTTTGCCGATCCGGAAATTCGCCATCTTCTGCGGGAATTGCAGGCCAAACGGGACAGCGTCCGTGTCTTGCAAAATCGCATTCAGGAAGAAAACAAACGATTGAAGCTGCTCCGGGAGCAGCATCCGGAAGAAGAGACGCGCATTCTTGCGGCCCGGTTTGAAATTGAACTGTTGCAACTGGAACTCAAGGAAAGTCAGGATGAAGTCGTCCGAATTGAGGATGATTTGCACCGGTTTGCTTTTTTGCAGACCGGCACCGATGACAGCCTCGGAATCACTTTGCACACCATCGACAAAGCGCATTTTCCGCAAAAAACCGAGGGCCCCAAATGGCACTATAAAAAACTGGACGGGGATCAGGTTTTGTTGATCGCCGGAGGAGAGATCGTCGGCGACATTCCCGCGGGTTTGCCGCAATTGCGGGCTCCGCGCATTTCGTGGGATGCCATGGTAACGCTCATCCCGGCGGCATTTGCCCTTGTGCTGATTGGCTTTATGGAGGCCATTTCCATTGCCAAAACCATTTCAGCACGCACCCGCGAACCGATCGACGTGAATCAGGAGTTGATTGGGCAGGGCGTTGCCAATGTGGTGGGAAGTTTCTCATCGGCGTATCCGGTGAGCGGCTCGTTTTCCCGCTCGGCGCTGAATTACACCATGGGCGCGCGCACCGGGCTGTCCTCGGTGGTAACCGGCATCGTGGTAATGATCACCCTGCTGTTTTTTACGCCGCTTTTGTACTATCTGCCTAAAGCCGTACTCGCCGCGGTCATCATTTCTGCGGTCATCGGGTTGATTAACTTCAAGCCCATCATCCTGGCATGGAAAGCGCAGCGGCACGATGGTATTTCGGCCCTCGCGACGTTTGTGGCCACTCTCCTTTTCGCGCCGCACCTGGAAATGGGCATTTACTTCGGAGCCGGACTGACCGTGGCGCTGTATCTGCTGCGCAACATGACCCCGCGGGTGGCCATTCTGGGCCGCCACCCTGACGGCACCCTGCGCGATGCCAAATTGCACCGCCTGCCGACGTGCGATTATATTGCTGCTGTGCGGTTCGATGGTTCGCTCACGTTTGTGAATGTAACGTATTTCGAAGATTCGATTTTGCACATCATCTCACAATATCCAAAGCTTCGGCAAGTGCTGATTGTCTGCGACGGTATCAACCAGATTGACGCTTCCGGCGTGGAGGTCATCCGCAATGTGGTAAAACATGTTAGCAGCCACGGTATCGGCATCGCGTTCTCCGGCTTAAAAAAACAGGTGCTGGATGTGCTGCAGAGAACCAGCACTTATGCGCTGTTGGGCGAGGAAAACATTTTCCGTACGGAAGATCAGGCGCTGGATGCGCTGTTTGAACGGGTGGATGATCCCGAATTTGATCCGGACAAATGTCCCTTACGGAAGCGCGATTTGCAAAAAAGGCGACAAGAAGGAGAGAGATGAAACCTGCGGTGACAAGTTTGAGGAGAGGCGGCTTTTCGCTTTGTCAAAGGTTTAAACTTTCACTTTTTCTTCCAGAACGCTCACCTTTTTATTGAGTGTATGCACGTTTTCGGCCAGTTTTTCATAGTCCTGCAGATCCCGAACGGCCTTTACCAGTTTTTCGTGCTCCTCCCGCCGAACCATCTGGATGGCAATGGTATCGATCCGGGCATTCATCGAATCCAGTCTATGAACGACATCCCTTCGAAATTCCTCAAAATGATTATAAAATTCATCTCTAACCTGTTCAATGCGCGTACTGGCCTGATCAATTCGTTCATTGGTCTGATCAATCCGAGCATTTAATTGATCAATCCGAACATTCAATTGCCCAATCTGACCGGTCAGCTCTTCCCGGACTTGGTCGATTCGACCGGTTAGCTCATCCCGAACTTGATCAATCCGGGCATTCGTTTCATCAATCCGGCCGGTCAGCTCTTCCCGAACCTGATCAATCCGGGCGTTCGTTTGATCGATGCGTCGGCTCAATTCAATAATATGCCCATTCATGTCATCCAGACGCTTGTTGGT
>WFVT01000385.1 GCA_015491485.1 Candidatus Zhuqueibacterota bacterium | reverse complement strand
ACCATATCCACTCCATTCAGCGTTTTTCAATTCGATGTTCAGCACCGGTGCGGTGGCCGCCGAAATTCCCCCGGCTGCCGGCTCGTCCACACCCGAATTGATGCCCGGTTATAGTTGAACGCCTTTAACGGACTTCGTGTCTCTTGCCCGTGGGGCGTTGCTTAGAAAAAATCTGCCCCGATCCCCCGGTGCAATTCATCCTATTTTTATTGCATTTCGGTTCTTCGTTCCATGAAAAACAAAAACATCCTGCCCCGGCAATGCGTGACGGCACGCTCTCTCAGGCCGTTCTTTATTTCCGGGATTCGCTTATTCACCGGCCGAGTTTTTTTATCATCAGCAAAGCATCTTCACCGGTGTCCTGATAATACTGCGGCCGAATACCGGCTTCACGGAATCCGAATTTCTTGTACAGCGATATCGCCGGCTGGTTGCTTTCCCGCACTTCAAGGAACACTTTCTCGGCGCCCTGTTCACGGGCTTCATCACAAACCTGTTCTAACAGTCGGGTCGCCATACCCTGCCGCTGAAATTCGGGATGTACCACAAGATTGATGATATGCACCTCATCGGCCACAAACCAGGCCATGATAAAACCGACGACCTGCTCGCCGATGACCGCCACCTTGGGTCGCGAAACGGGTCCGGCCTCCACTTCCGCACGAAGCATGGCTTCCGACCAGGGATGCGCCTTGCTTTTCCGCTCAATCTCGACCACCCTTGGTAAATCGGCGGCGGTCATGCTCCGAATCCGCACCTCTCTGGAATCGCGGATCACGTCGATTCAAAATCGGTTTTGGGCACGGCGGTGGTAAAAAACGGTTTTACGTAATCGGGCTCGAGCCGGGCGAGATCATCGATTTCACCGGCAAGAATCCGACGCGCTCCCAGGCGTGCGATCGAAGCCGCCCCAACTTCCCAGTAATGCTCCGGCAGGTAATATTTTTGGGTGACACCGGCATCCTGCAAGCTCTTGATGCCCGGTCCGGCGATCGTGCGCACGCCGGAAGCCCATCCTTGAAAGGCTTCAATAGTCAGCGCCACAATTTCGCCTTCGCGCTGGTATTCACCGTCGAGATGACGGTACGGCGCGGCAAAGACTTCGCCTTTTCGTGACGGCAGAGTCACGACCAACCGCTCGGTCAGCGGCGCAATATTCCCCGCAATGCCATCCAACGTATGGATACCGACCATGGGGAGGCTACGGGCAAAAGCAATGGCTTTTCCCACCGCCATGCCGATTCGCAATCCGGTAAAGCTTCCAGGACCTCGTGACACAGCGACGCCGGACAGGTCATCAAACTGCCGGCGTGCCTGTTTGAAAAGCTGCTCAATCAGCCCCGAAATGATCTCACCGTGAAGATTTTTAGCTTTGATCCGGCTTTCTGCAAGCAAACGGCCATCCTGCCACAGCGCAACCGCACAGGTGGGGGTGGCCGTTTCAATTCCTAATACCAGCATGAAGGTACTATTTTTTTCGGATTTCTTTTATATGAATTTCGCGACGGTCGGGATCCCCTGTAAAATCGGGAATACGGATTGAAAATTCATAATAATAATCGGGCAACAAACTCTCCACTTTTTCCGGCCACTCGATCAGGCAAATTCCATCGCCATAAATATATTCATCCGCACCGATCCCGATGGCTTCGGCTTCCGATTGGATGCGATAAAAATCAAAATGATAAATGCTAAACTTGGGCGTATAGTAAACATTCAGCAATGTAAAAGACGGACTGGTCACGGGGCCGTCATAGCCCAGCGCTTTGGCGATCGCCTTGACCACGACCGTTTTTCCCGCTCCGAGTTCCCCCCGGAGCACCACTACATCCCCGGCATGCAACAGGCGGGCGAAGTCCGCCGCAATGCGGCGGGTTTCGTTTTCGCTATGGGAAATCAGCGTTTGGTTTAAGATGCGTGTATTGGGCGCCTCAATCATGATACTCATGTTTTTTTACCTCTTGGGCTCTAAAGTCACGACGGGTAAAATCATTTCTTCCAGAGAAACGCCTCCGTGCTGCAACGTATCCTTGTAATAATTCAAATAGTAATGGTAATTGGTGGGGTACACGAAATAGTAGTCCTCTTTGGCGATCAAATAATTGTTATTCAACCGCCGCCGCGGCAACTTGTAAGTTGCCGGGTCCTGGATGAAAATGGCATACTTGCTGTCGCATTTCAAATTCCGGCCGTACTTGTAGCGCAAATTGGTGCTGGTCTCGCGGTCTCCGATCACCTTCGCGCCGCGCATTCCTCGAATCGAGCCATGATCCGACGTCAGCACGATCCGGTTGCCGCGTTCGGCCAACTGCTTCAAGATGCGAAAGAGCGCCGAATGCAGAAACCACGAGCGCGTGAGCGAGCGATACGCCGCCTCATCCGGAATGATCTCCTGCAAAATTTGCGAATCGCTGCGACTGTGCGCCAGAAAATCGACAAAATTGACCACCAGCGCCAGCAACGGCAAATCCGCCATCGAAGCGATCTGCTTTTCAATATTGCGCGCTTCCTTTGCCTCCAGGATTTTGATGTACTTGATGCCCGGCTTTGGTCGTAGTCCCAAACGGTCGAGCTGACGCTCCAGGAGTTCACTTTCAAACCGGTTTAAACTCGTCTCGTCATCGTCGCTGGTCTGCCATAAATCCGGATGCTGGGCTTCAATTTCCGCTGGAAAAAGTCCCGCAAAGATTGCATTGCGCGAATAGGGCGTGGCTGTCGGCAGGATCGAATAGTAATACCGTTTTTGCACGTTAAAATGCTCATACACAAGCGGTTCAATGACCATCCACTGATCCAGGCGCAGATTATCGATGACCAGAAAGACCGTTCGCTGTTTTTCCTGCAAAGCCGGCGCAACAAATTCACGTACCACATCCACCGAAAGCAGCGGCCGGTTCTGTGATTCGAGCCAGGACGGATAGTGCTGCTCGATAAATTTGCCGAATTCCGCATTGCACTCACGGCGCTGGTCCGCCACCGTCTGCCGAAATCCGAGTTCCGGATTTTCATCGAGTTCGATGTCCCATTCGCACAACTGAATGTAAATATCGATCCAGTCTTCCCAGCTCAGCGGTTGCATTAACCGTCTTGAGAGTTGCGCAAATTCCTCAGCATAGTTGCGGGAAAAATGCTCGCTGGTGATCTGTTTGCGCTGCAGAAATTTTTTACAGACCAGCAAGACCTGACTCGGATTCACCGGTTTGGTCAGATAATCGTCGATCCGTGCGCCGATGGCTTCCTCCATCAGCGATTCTTCCTCACTTTTGGTGATCATGACCACCGGAAGCGAAGGGGCTATCTCCTTGATTTCCTGCAGCGCGGTCAGGCCGTCCATGCCCGCCATTTGTTCATCCAACAGAACCAGATCGAACGATTCCTTGGGAACCAGGGTCAGTGCATCCGCCGCGTTCGTTACCGGAATTACTTCATATCCTCTTTCTTCCAGAAAAAGGATGTGCGGCCGCAGCAGGTCGATCTCGTCATCCACCCAGAGGATTTTGTGCCGTTGAGCGCGCATGGAGCACTGCTAAGTTTAATAAAATTAATAAAATGGTATTGTAAAATTATAC
>WFVT01000384.1 GCA_015491485.1 Candidatus Zhuqueibacterota bacterium | reverse complement strand
CCGTCGATCTCGATGATTTGATCGCCTTCACGCAGGCCCGCACGCATGGCGGGGGTATCTTCATACGGCGGTTCCACAATCGTGGGCCAGCCATCCCGGATGCCGATGAGCATGCCCAATCCGCCGTATTTGCCGGTCGTCATGATCTGCAGTTGGGCATTGTCTTCTTTTTCAATCAGCACCGTATAAGGATCGATGGCGTCGAGCATGGCGTTGATGCCCACCCGCATCAGCTTGGCCGGATCCACCCATTCCACATATTTTTGGGCGATCTCGCGGTACACCAATCCGTAGAGATACGTGTTTTTCTGGATTTCACTCAGATAATCTTTGCCTTCAGGAACGCCAGAATTGGAGAACCATCCGGTCAGGCCTGCGAGACTGATGACAATAAACGCCAAAATGAAAATTCGTTTGTGGCCTGCCATTGGTCAAACCTCCCATGCAAAATTATCGCTGACTCAATCCTGGTTTAATCATTTCCCAGATTTGCTGATGAATTTGGTCTCGGGGCAATTCCGCATCCAGGATCATCACTCTCCGGGGCTCGTCTTCTGCCAGTTTCCGGTAGCCTTTGCGGATGTTACTGTAGAACTCGAGGGCTTCACTTTCCATTCGATCTTGCCTTCGTGCTTTGCGCTGTCGCCGCTCCGCCGCCCGTTCCGGTGAAAGGTCCAAAAGAAAGGTGATGTCCGGTTTGAGATGTTCGGTGGCGAAATCGTTGAGTCGGTGCACCCACTCTAAATCGATGCCGCGGCCATAGCCCTGATACGCCACGCTGGAATCAATATACCGATCGCAAACAACCACCTTTCCCGCCTGAATCGCCGGTTTGATGATTTCCTGGACGATTTGCGAGCGTGCGGCCATATACAGCAACAACTCGGTGTGCGCATGCATTTCCCGGTTTCGGTGGTCAAGCAAAATATCGCGGATCGCTTCTGAGATTTTCGTACCGCCCGGCTCGCGAACATAAACCACCGGCATTTCCATTTGCCGCAGCCGCCGGATCAGCATTTTCGCCTGAGTGGTCTTGCCGGAATAATCGATTCCTTCAAATGTGATAAACAAAGCCGTCCCTCGATCGGGAAGTCGGTTGGATGGAATTGGTATTTTGCCCGGATCAATCCGGAACGGATTCTCGATATCTTGTGAAGAAAAACAATTCTGTATCAAAGACTCATGCTTCTACCGGTCTGCTCCGCGGTCGCGAATTTTACGACTGAACCGCATTCAGAAATCACATAAAGATTTAACATTAGCACAAAATTATTAGAATATCAAGTAGAATATCAGCAAAAATTCCGGTGACGGTTCTCCGGTCTTCTGCTTCCCTTCCACCGTTCGAACCACTGTCCAAAGCGATCATAACCGGCGCCTTTACGGCCATTGCCGGCCCTTCATCATCTCAATGGATCTCCAAAACAGGCAAAATAAAAAGCCTTGCAGATATTCCGATAAAAGATTATTTTTTAAAAGAATTTACGATCTCAGAAAGGAACGGACCATGCTGCAAATTGCCACGGAAAAGGATATTCTTGCCGGGAAAGTGACCGATGTTTACTTCGAACGGACACGTCAGGTTTTGCAGGCCGAAAAATTAGACGCCCATGTGGTGGCTGAGTTTGTGGTAAAAAAATTTCCCCGAGGACGGAGCTGGGGGGTTTTCGCCGGATTGGAAGAGGCCACCACACTCCTCGAAAACCTGCCGATCAAAGTCTGGAGTGTTCCGGAAGGAACCATCTTCCGCCCGCATGAACCGATTTTCATCATCGAAGGGAATTACCTGGATTTTGGCCGCTATGAGACCGCTCTGCTTGGCTTTTTTTGCCAGGCTTCGGGAATTGCCACCCAGGCGGCGCGCTGCCGGATCGCTGCCGGCGATCGTCCGGTGATCAGTTTCGGGGCGCGCCGGATGCATCCGTCCATCGCCCCCATGATCGAACGCAACGCATACATCGGCGGCTGCAACGGTGTGGCCACGATTAAAAGCGCCGAGCTTTTGGGACTGAAACCCAGCGGCACGGTTCCGCACGCGCTGATCCTCATCATGGGCGATACGGTGAAAGCCATGAAAGCGTTCGACCGGCACATCGACCCGGATGTGATCCGCGTGGCGCTGGTGGATACGTTTAATGATGAAAAATTCGAAGCGTTGCGGGTGGCCGAGGAATTGCAAGAAAAACTTTTTGCCGTTCGGCTGGATACCCCGGGCAGTCGTCGCGGCGATCTGGTAGAGATCATGCGCGAAATCCGCTGGGAACTGGATTTGCGGGGTTACAAACACATTAAAATTTTTCTTTCCGGCGGCCTGGATGAACATACGATTTTACGTTATAACCGGTTTGCCGACGCGTACGGGGTGGGGACATCTCTTTCCAACGCTCCCGTGCTGGATTATTCCATGGATCTGGTGGAAATCAATGGCACGCCCATCGCCAAACGGGGCAAAACCTCCGGCCGCAAAGATGTGCGGCGCTGTCCATCGTGTTTCCGGTCAGAAATCGTGCCGTGGGGTGCACCGGAACGGTCCTGCGAAGTCTGCCACGAAACCATGCCATCGCTCTTGCGTTTGATATGGGATGGGAAATCATGGCAGCAGCCGTTACCTTCCGCGGATGACATCCGGCAATATGTGCTGGATCAACTGTCTCATGTGGAGCTTGACGATCTCGACCTATCAAAATAATCGGGAATTTCATTAGCGATTGCCGTCAGGGAGAACATGGCTTCCGGTTACCGACAGATCGATCACACCGGAGACATCGGTATTATTGTAACGGCGGCGGATCGGCGTGAACTCTTTGCGCTGTCGGCCCGCGCCATGTTCGAGATCATCGCCGATCTCTCATTGGTGCAGGAACGGAGCCAATGGCCGGTAACCGTTGAAGCCGATGATACCGAAGCTTTGCTGGTACGATGGTTGTCTGAACTGAATTTCATCCACATCACACAAGAAAGGCTGTTTTGCCGATTTGAAATCCACCAATTGACGGACACACGGCTCGAAGCGTGGGTGTATGGCGAGCCAATCGATCCGAATCGACATATTATTTTCACGGAAATCAAGGCGGTGACCTTCCACAAATTGCACATTCGAGAAACCGCCGAAGGGCTTGAAGCACAAATCATATTTGATATGTGAGTGGCCATGAATCAGTATGACATCAAAAAAATCACCGATTATTTGTGGGAGTTGCCGAAAAAGGGCGGCATGCGTGTTCCGGCGCGCATCTATGCCACCGAACACATGCTGCCGCATATCTTGTCTGACAATGCCCCGCAACAGGCCGCCAATGTGGCTCATCTGCCGGGCATCGTCAAATATTCTTTAGCCATGCCGGATATCCACTGGGGATACGGTTTTCCCATTGGCGGCGTCGCAGCGTTTGATGTCAATGAAGGTGTGATTTCGCCAGGCGGCGTCGGATACGACATCAATTGCGGTGTGCGGCTGATGGCCAGCAAACTCACCCGTGAAGATATTCAGCCCCGGATTCAAAAACTCATAACCGAGCTGTTCAATAATGTGCCCACCGGTGTGGGCGCTTCGGGTCAGCTGAGTGTTTCCAAAAGCGAACTGCAGCGCGTGGTGACCAAAGGCGCGAAATGGGCTGTGGAACAGGGGTATGGCACAGCCGAAGACCTGGAATACATCGAAGAACACGGCTGTATCGATGGTTTCGATCCGGACAAGGTGTCGAATCATGCCTGGGAACGTGGTCGTAAACAGCTCGGCACCCTCGGTTCCGGAAACCACTTTTTGGAAGTCGGCTACGTGGCGGAAATTTACGACACCAAAGCCGCGGAGGCGCTGGGGCTCTTCCCGGATCAGGTCACGGTGATCATTCATTGCGGTTCGCGGGGATTCGGCTATCAGGTATGTGATGATTACCTGATGGTGATGGACCGGGCGGTGCGCAAATACGGAATTGTTTTGCCGGACCGGCAATTGGCCTGTGCGCCGGTACAATCGCCGGAGGGGCAGGACTACCTCGGCGCCATGCGCTGCGCCATCAATTATGCATTTGCCAACCGGCAGGTCATCGCCCACTACACGCGTCTGGCTTTTGAACGTGCTCTGGGCAAAGGGCCGGCGGAAATCGGCCTGCGCGTGGTGTACGAGGTGGCGCATAATATCGCCAAAATCGAGACGCACGTGGTGGACGGCCGGGAGATGAAACTGTGCGTACACCGCAAAGGCGCCACGCGGGCGTTCGCTCCGGGAAGGCCGGAAGTTCCCGCCGCTTACAAAGCCGTCGGTCAGCCGGTGCTGATTCCCGGCGACATGGGCCGGTATTCCTATGTGCTGGTCGGCACGGAAAAGGCGATGGAGGAAACCTTCGGCAGCACCTGTCACGGCGCCGGACGCGCCATGAGCAGGAACAAAGCCAAAAAAACCGCCCGGGGCCGGGATATCGGCCGGGAATTGGAAGCCCGGGGCATTTTCGTAATGGGAGCCAGCCGCCGCACCATCGACGAGGAGATTCCGGAGGCGTACAAAGACGTCGCCGATGTCGTCGAAGCCTGCGATCTGGCGGGCATTTCCAAAAAAGTGGCACAATTGCGGCCGCTGGGATGCATTAAAGGCTAACGGGAGGAGCCGGGAATGACGCGCGAAGAAGCCCAAAAGGAAATTGAAAAACTGCGCAAAGACATCCACTATCATAATTACCGGTATTATGTTCTCGATGATCCGGTCATTTCGGATGCCGAATACGACCGGCTGTTTCGCCGGTTGCAAGAGCTGGAAGAGCAATTCCCGGACCTGATCACCCCCGATTCGCCGACTCAGCGTGTGGGCGCCGAGCCGCTGGAGGCTTTTGAAACCGTGCAGCACACGGTGCCCATGCTCAGTCTGGACAATGCATTCACCGAAGAAGAAGTTCGCGAGTTTGATGCGAGATTGCACCGGCTGTTGCAGATGGATGCCCCGTTTGAATACACGGTGGAGCCGAAAATCGATGGCGTTGCGGTCGAACTGGTGTATCAGGATGGCCGATTTGTGCTGGGCTCAACCCGCGGCGACGGGGTGACCGGCGAGAATATTACCGCCAATTTGAAAACCCTGCCGCAAATTCCGCTGCAATTGCTGGACGAGACCCTGCCGATTCCCTCTCGATTGGAAGTACGCGGCGAAGTCTATTACCCGCTGGACGCATTTCGAAAATTGAACGAGGAGCGAGAACGCGCCGGCGAGCCGGTGTTTGCCAACCCGCGCAATGCGGCGGCGGGTTCATTGCGCCAGCTCGATCCGCGTATTACAGCACAACGGCCTCTTGAGATTTTCATTCACGGTCTGGGGGTCATCGAAGGATACACTTTAAACAGCCAGTGGGAAGCCCTCGAAGCTTTCCGCGCCTGGGGCCTGCGGGTCAATCCGCTCAGTCGTAAAGTGGTGGGCATAGACGAGGCGATCGATCGTTACAAAGAGCTGCTGGACCGCCGCGAACAACTGGAGTACGAGATCGACGGGGCGGTGATCAAGCTCAATTCCTTCGAGTTACAGAACCGCGCCGGCGTTCGGACCCGCAGCCCGCGCTGGGCCATTGCTTATAAGTTTCCCGCCCATCAGGAGGTCACCCAGATTATCGATATCGTGGCGCAGGTGGGCCGCACCGGCGCGATCACCCCGGTGGCGGTCATGAAACCGGTGCGGATCGGTGGCGTCGAAGTGAGCCGCGCCACGCTGCACAATCAGGATGAAATCGACCGCAAAGATATCCGCATTGGTGACTGGGTGGTGGTACAGCGTGCGGGCGACGTCATTCCGGAAGTGGTGAAAGTGGTCACCTCGCGGCGGACCGGCAAAGAAAAAAAGTACAAATTGCCGGATACCTGTCCGGTGTGTGGGGCCAGGGTAGTGCGGCTGCCGGGTGAAGCCGTGGCGCGGTGCGAGAACGTTTCCTGCCCGGCGCAGGTCAAAGAATCCATCCGGCATTTTGCCAGCAAAGGCGCCATGGACATTGACGGCCTTGGCGAGAAACTCATCGATCAGTTGGTGGAAAAAGGCCTGATCAAAAGCTACGCCGATTTGTATTTTTTGACATTGGATCAACTGAAAAATCTCGAACGCATGGGCGAAAAATCGGCGCAAAATTTACTGGAAGCCATCGATAAAAGCCGGAACGTGCCGCTGGATCGATTTTTGTACGCTTTGGGAATCCGCCACGTCGGCGAGCATATTGCCCGGGTATTGGCCAATCACTTCGGCTCACTGGATAAAATCAAGAACGCCAGTGAGGAAGAATTAATGGCCATTCATGAAATCGGGCCGCAGGTTGCCAAAAGTATCGTGCAATTTTTCTCTGAGAAGCGCAATCTGGAAACGCTGAAAAAACTCTTCGAGGGCGGAGTCCGGATTCAGGAGCCGCAGCCGGAAGCCGGCGCCGATAACCGCTTCGCCGGCATGACCTTTGTGTTCACCGGCGCGCTGGAACGTTTCACCCGGGACGAGGCTGAGCGGCTGGTGGAGGAGCGCGGCGGCCGGGCGGCAAGTTCGGTGAGCCGCAAAACCACCTATGTGGTGGCGGGGCCGGGCGCCGGCTCGAAGCTGGCGAAAGCCCGGGAGCTCGGCATCCCGGTGATCAGCGAAAAAGAGTTTCTCGAGATGTTAAAATAGTCAGCGATTGAGGTCAGGTGGTTCATTTTTAACCAACAGGGAGGTGATTGTCATGGCGAACAATGGCAATGATCAATTCTTACGCGGCTTTTTATTGGGAGGCATTGTGGGCGGTATCCTGGCGTTGCTGTATGCGCCGAAATCCGGCAAGGAAACCCGTGAAGAAATCAAACGGCGGTCCAAGGAGTTGTGGGATGATATGGATGAACAGCTCCAGGAGGTCCGCAAAGAAGCCGAACGCATCATAGAAGAAGGCAAAAAAGAGGCAGAGCGGCTTCGTGAAGAGGCGGAACGCCGGCTGGAAGAAGCACGCAAAAAAGCAGAAGAGCTGATCGAAACCGGTAAATCCACGCTGGAATCGGTTCGTTCGGAAGCGGAATCGAAGCTGGAAGAAACCAAAGGCAAAGCGGAAGAAGCCGTTCAAAAGGGCAAAGAAAGCGTCAAGAAAGGCGCCAGCCGCATCAAAGAAGCCGTAAGTAAGGGAGTGAAGGCTTACAAAGAGGAAGTTCAGGAAGAGGCTGCTTCTGATTCTGGCAAGAAATAACGCAGGATTGTCACCGCCGGGAGGTTGAAATGGTTTTGGAAATCGCCGTGGTCGTAATTGCCGTTTGTCTGGTGCTGATTACCGCCGGGACCATTCCGGTATTGCTGGCCATTCGGCGCGCCGTAAACGAATCGCATAAGCTCATCGAGCAAGTCCGTTTGCAAACCGCGCCGCTGGTGCATGACGCCACGCAAATTGCCAGTGATGTTCGCAATGTCGTCAAAACCCTGGAGCGCGAGATGCCCAAAATCGGCGAAAGCCTGGATACCCTTCGGGGCACGGCACAGGATATCCGCAATTTCGAGATCATGCTTCGCGAGCGGATCGAAAAGCCGCTGGTGGATTTAACCACGATCATCGCAGGCGTTGCCCGGGGACTGGTCGTCTTCTGGAACGCGCTGGCGCATCGGCGATGAGCGGCGGCAAAAATTCGCCCGCATGGTTTTTTCGCCCCCCGCCTTACGCCGGATGATCATGTCCGGTGGTTTCCTATTTTGTCGGTTGGAGCATGCCGTGCTGGCGACGGCGCTTTTTTCGAAAGAGACACCAACGGGAGTTCTTACGCACTCAAATTTTGTATGTCGCATCCGATATTGTGATTACCCTTTCAGCTCCATCAATTGATGCAAATATCCGCAAACCGATTTTCTTATGCATATCGATTTGCCATAATCAAGAACCGTGGTTTATTGCTTAAACGGTAGGAGACCGCAATGGCACTTTCCCCCAACGAACTACAGCAGCGTCTGGAATGGATCTCACAGGTCATCCGCAAGGCGGGTGCTCTGATTTTGAAATATTACGCAGGTGACACACAAGTGGAATACAAAGCGCCGTCCGATCCGGTGACAGCGGCTGACCGCGCGGTCAACGAATTTCTGGTCAATGAAATTCAGAAAGCCTTTCCGGATGACGCTATCCTCGCCGAAGAATCAAAAGACGATTTGCGGCGCTTCGAACGGCCGCTGATCTGGATGGTCGATCCGCTTGATGGCACCAAAGAATTCATCGCCCGAAACGGTGAATTTTCCGTCATGGTCGGCCTGGTGGAGGACGGACGGCCGGTACTGGGCGCGGTGTATCAGCCCACCGAAGACCGGCTCTACCTCGGTGCCCGCGGCGTCGCGGCCCGGCTCGAAGAAAATGGCTTACACAGCGAACTCCGCGTTTCCGACCGAAAAGATATCCGCAGTTTTCGGATGGTTGTCAGCCGGTCGCATTTGGAGCCGGTCGTCGAAGACATCCGGCACCGGCTGGGCATCAGCGATTTACGGCAGAGCGGCAGCGTGGGGCTCAAATGCGGCCTGATTGCCCGCAATGAATGCGATTTGTATATCCATCCCAGCCCGTATGCCAAACTCTGGGATAGCTGCGCCCCGCAGGCCATTCTGGAAGCGGCGGGCGGGGTCATGACGGACATTTATGGACAGCCGCTGGATTACATGCAAAAAGAGGCGAAAAACCTCAACGGCCTTTTGGCCAGCAACGGCAAAGCGCATGATGAGATTGTCGCCGCCATCCAGGACGTATTGGAGCATGTTTGAAGCCAAAGGGCTGACCTCAAACCGCCGTTGATGCAGTTCCGATGTCGCCGGAATGGCATGGGTCGTTGAGGACAGCCCTCTCCCGTTTTGAGTCGATTTTGATCACCCCGCAAGTGTGTTCGACCAAAACTCGGATTTCAATCCTACAATGCGTTGAGCACCGTTAGCGCCTTTCCATTTGCGATTTTGGCGCACCTTCCGATAAAAGGAGTAAATTACCGCATTCCTCGATGCCCATTTTTCATGGTTTTCATTCATAAGCAGGCCGGTCAGCCATGAGGATATACGACGTTCGCGGGCTCATCTCCCTCCGGATGCTTTTGTGGGGAGTGTTAGCCGCTATTGGGATTTGGCCGATTTCTGGCTATACACAGGCACAGGACTCGCTTCAACTTAAGCCGGATTCCGTGCAGACGAAGCAGAAAACCGCCCGGCTTCCGGTGGACGTACGCGTTCGCCGGGTGATTCTGCAGTATGAGACCACCGTCTCGTTTCTCATGCCCGAAGGCGAATTCAATGCTTCATTTGAAAAGCGGTTTGGGAATTTTTCTTCTTTAACCACCGCCCGGTACAATTTTCTCAAAGGTGAAATGGGGTTCTCATTTCAAAACATTTTCACCAAATACCGCATCGTGCCTCAGTTGCAAGTCTATGACAAACTGTTGTTTGTACCCATTTTTGATCGTGGGCGATTGTGGCGCCGGGAACAGGGCATCCTCTTCGGCGGCCGCTTCCTGTTCGGATTGCCGGCAAACTGGTTTACCAACTTCGGTTATATTCGATTCTCATACCCATCCACCGTGAATGTACAGCAGCTGGAATCGCAGGCATACACGGCCATTTCGCAGACGCTTGGCGCCGAGGTGGATTCTGTGCAGTTCTGGGGCCTCGTTAGCAATGGAACCGTGGAAATTCAGCTCGACAAAGCTTTTCCGTTTATGGGCAGTAAACTCAATTTTTGGCAATTGCAGCTTCGGAGTCGCGGCAAAACCACCAACCACCGCTTCTCAGTGGAAGGGGAACTGCAGTGGATTACGCTACTGAGCGGCGAAAAACCGCCGCCGCGCTTTCTCGGCGGCCCCAACCGACTGACCGCCTATGAACGCAACGAATTCTCCGGGGTGAATTTGCTGTACATCGGCTTGCTGACGAATTTTCACCTCTATAAAAAACACCTGACCGTGATTAAGGATTTCGGCCTGTACAAAATCAAATTCGGCGTTCATACCGAAGTGGGACAGGCCGGCGGCGATGTGCAAATGCGGGATTTTCGCCGGTATCACGGATCGTTGGGGCTGGGGTTCAGCGCCGTCACAGCGTACAAAAAAATGCGCGCATTTGAAATCTTCCTTTTTGCCTATAAAAAATTGCAACGGGACCCGGATTTAAAATATTATTTTGGATTTCGGCTTTAATTGGCTAAATTCGATTGAAACAGGACGTTGTGCAGAGGAAGGCGATAAAGCGGACAGAATATGCATGGGCTTCTTCCAAAACGGCTTTTTCCTTTCCGGAAGACCACGACATGTCTCCTCCCATCCGTTCCCGGGCGGCTGCTGCTCAGCCTGCTTACCTGCCTGTGGGTGGTAAACGCTGCCCCCACCGCTGCTCAGGAAAATTACATCCTACAAAAAATTTCATTTGAAGGCAATCGAGTGTTTTCCGACGGCCGGCTCCTGGAACAGATGACTTTGAAAGGCCGTACCTGGTGGAGCCGGTTTTTGATCTGGAAAGAACCGCTGCGCTACGAAGAAAACGAGCTACAGCGGGATTTGCAACGGATCCTGGAGCTGTATTTCCGCGAAGGCTTTGTGGATGCCCGCATCGATACCGTGCTCTTTCAGACCGATGATGCCCGGGAAACGGTGAGCCTGATTATCCGGATCAACGAAGGCGAGCCGGTACAGATTGGCAGCATCGATTATGTGCCGTTGACGGCGGACAGCGCGGTGGATATTCGGGCTCGGAACCTCATTAAGCAGCTCCGAAAAAGGTTTCAACTCCGGGTAGGCCAGCGCTACCGCGATGAACTTCTGGTCGCCGATCGCGATCTGCTGATCACTGAATTCAGCAATGACGGCTTTCCTTATGTGACCGTCCGGCCGCAGATGGGGTTGGATCGCGATGAGAAATTGATCGACGTGGTCTTTTTGATCGACCCCGGGCCGCTCTGCTACTTCGGCGATGTGGAAATTGTCGGCAACGAACGAACGCCTGCCTCGGTGATCCGCAAGCAGCTTGTTTTTCGAAAAGGACAATTGTTTCGCCAAAATGCGCTTCAGCGTTCCCAGCAGCAAATCTACCAGCTCGGCGTGTTTCAATTTGTCACCCTGCGGTTGCGTTTCGAACACCAGCAGTCCGATTCGGTGGCGGTGCAGGTGGTGGTGCGGGAAGCGCCATCGCTCACGGCCAAAATCGGTTTCGGCTACGGCCGAGAAGATCAGGCGCGCGGTTTCGTGGATTTGCGCCGGCTCAATTTTCTCGGCGGCGCCCGCCGGCTGAGTTTGTTTGCCAAGCATTCCGGGCTCGAGCCCTTCAATATCAATCTCAGTCTGACCCAACCCGCCTTCCTGCTGGCGAAAATGATGGCGACCTTAAACCCATTTTACCGCGAGGAAAAAGAACCGGGATTCCGGGCGAAACGAGTGGGGGCGAACTTTATTGTGCAGCATCAGGTCAATCGCATCACCGACGCTTCGCTCAACTACAACCTTCAGCAGGTTCAGGTGGATATTCCGGAACAGACGCGTCTGGAGGCGCTGGATAGTGTACGCACCAGTTTGTATAATCAATCCAGTGTTACTCTGACCGTCGTACAGGATAATTCCGGTCCTATTTTTGAACCGACCCGCGGACAATTTACCGCCATCACGCTGACGTACTCCGGCATCGGCTTTCAAAGCGATTTCAATTACTGGCAGGCTGTGGTGGAGGTCCGAAAATACAAACAGCTCTGGGAGCCCCTCGTTTTTGCCGGCCGGGTGAAAGTCGGAGTAATGGGCCCCCTGCAATCCGGCTTGCCGACCCCGATCGAAGAGCGGTTTTTCGCCGGCGGCAGCAACTCCATGCGCGGCTGGGCGCGTTCCCAATTGGGGCCGAAAAATTCCGAGGGCCGTCCGGTCGGCGGCAACTCCATTCTGGAACTGAGCTTCGAAGCCCGGTTTCCCATCTGGCAGTGGTTTTCCGGGGTGATTTTTCTGGATATCGGCAATGTCTGGCAGGAGACCTTTTACTATAATCTGCAAGCCCTGCATTATGCCGCAGGCACGGGCTTGCGAATACGGACGCCGATCGGCCCCCTGCGGGTGGATATCGGTAAGGCAGTAACCGACCGGCAGGTTCCCTGGCAATTACATTTGAGCATTGGGCATGCATTTTAAGCGGATCGCGGAGTAATGATGGCACGGAGTTTGGTAAAAATTTTAAAATACGGTGGCCTGGCGCTTGTCCTGTTGCTTTTGATCGTGATGTTCGGGTCGCAAACCCGGATATTTAAAAACTGGCTGGCTCAACAGCTTGAACAATTGGCGCGCCGAAATTTAAACGCCGAACTCCACCTGGGCCGGATCTCCGGCAACCTGATTTCCAACATCAAAATTGAGGATATTTTACTCACCACCCACGGAGATACCCTCGTCTCATTGGACCGCCTGGAATTGCAACTGCGTCCCAAACGCCTGCTTAAAAAACAGCTCATTTTCCGGGTGGTCGCCATCGATTCGCCGCGGATCCATTTGGTTCAGGCTTCCGACGAAAACTGGAACGTGAGTGCTCTCATGCCGCCGGAAAGCACGGCTCCGGAGAATCAAGCATCTTTCGACTGGCAAATTGCTCTGGATGATATTCAAATCCGGGGCGGCATCGTGCGTTTGCAGCCGTACCATCCGGTTCCCGGCCTGCCGGACCGCATTACCGGCATCCAGGCGCGTCTCGGACTGCATTATCAGAACGACGAACTCCAGGTCCGGCTGGCTGATTTGCAATTCAATCTGATAGAGCCGCATTTGCAAATCCGGCAGGTGCGGTGCCGGCTGCGTTTCGCCAATTCGCGCCTGGATATTCCGGAATGGCATCTGCAGACGCGGGAGAGCCGATTTGCCGGCAGGGCCGAAGTCGTATTTGGGAAAAATCCCAAAATCGGGATGGAGTTCCAGGCCACCCCTCTGGCCACATCGGAATTTCAACCATTTTTTCCTGAATTGAAGGTGGACATCCGGCCCGAAATCACCGGCAAGCTGGCCATGGAAGCGGATACTTTACGCTGGCGGGCCACCGCCGCGCTGGACACCACGCGCATCGATTTTGGGGGACTGATCAGCCTGAGTGATTCGATTCCGGCTTATTACGGACAATTGGCGTTTCAGCGGTTTCAAATCCGGTCCTGGGTGCCGGAAGCGCCGCTGACGACATGGCTCAATGGTACGGTTGACTTTTCCGGACGCGGTTTAGTGCCGGGATCGGCAACACTGGAAGTGGCCGCCCACCTGAACCGGAGCCGGATCGCCCGGCGTTCCATTGATGAAATGCACATCGAAGCAACATTACGAAATACCGCCGTTTCATCGGCTCTTCGCCTCCGCGGCCCCTGGGGAAGGCTGCATTTGGAGGCCGAGGCTTCCGATCTGCTCAAAGCCCCCCGCATTGCGGCACAAGCCCGGTTCAACAATTTAGATGTTCGCGAAATACTATTCATTGACAGCCTGGAATCCTCACTTAACGGGGGGATTACCTTTGATGGGCAGTGGTCGAAAACCGGCCAGGTTGAAGGGGCGTTAACGCTCAATCTCGCCCCGTCAGCGTTTCAAAATATCGGTATCGACACCGTGTTTTGTTCGGCGAAATTACAGAATAACAACATCAACATCGACCGCTTGCAGGTTAGCAGCCCCATCGGGATGGTCTTTCTGGAAGGAAAAATGGGCCTCGAAGCGGAAAACGATCTCCGGTTCTATGGAGAACTGCGCGACTTACGATGGGCAAGGCATCAGCTTGGGGTGGATACATTGCAGGCACGGGGGGATATCCGTGGACGCATTTATGGCCCCGTGGATTCGCTGATTACCCGGCTGGACTACCGATTCCACCCCGTGCATTACAATGACATCGTGGTTGACTCGCTTCGGGGACAATTTCACGGGCTATTGAGCGGCGATGCTCTGACAGGCACCAACCAGACCCGGCTCCAATCCGTGCGTTTGGCGGCGGCAACTCTCGACAGCGTCCGGCTTTCGCTACAATTGGCTGCCACCCGCGGGGAGGCGCGTTTGATGTTCTGGCACCGCGATAGTTTGCAGGGCGGTTTTCATGCGCAATTCCGGCTCGATTCCGTCACCACGGTGATCCTGCCGGAGGCCTGGCTCGATTACCGGCAGCAGCGCTGGCAAGCTGCCGACGGCAACATGCGAATCGAATTTGGGGACGATTTTGTCAAATTGGACAACATACACCTGCGCTCCAATCATCAGTTACTCCGTCTGGACGGAATCGCGAGGTTATCGGGAGAAGAAGACCTGACCTTACGCATTGAACAGCTTGACCTGGCCACGTGGCTGCGTCTGCTAAGACCGGATGCAGACATCGGTGGTGTCCTCAACGGTCAAATTCAGATTCAGGGCACCGCTGACAATCCCATCATGAACGGCCGGCTGGCACTCGAAAACGGCTGGTTTATCGAATTCATCTATAAGCGCTGGTTGTGGGATCTTCGCTATCGTGACGGCCGTCTGCACTGGACTTTCGAGTTGCAGCGCGATCAGGACCGTTCTCTGACCGGTCAGGGCTATCTTCCCATCCGTGCCGATTTGCAAAATGACGGTCCCTGGTTACAGTACGATCAGCCCATGCGGATTCAGGTAGCCACCGGCGGCTTGGACCTATCCTTTTTGCAGGCTTTTACTTCGCAGATTCGTAAAATTCGCGGCTCCTTTGTCTGCGACATCAACATCGAAAATACGTTGCGAGATCCCCATCCGATGGGGTATCTGCGCATCGTCAACGGCGGCTTTCAAATTCCCAAATTGGGGGTGGATTACCGGGATTTTCAACTGGTGCTCACCGTGGATAGTTCAAAAATCAACATCGTACAATGTGACCTTGCGGGCGGTAAAGGGCGACTGGAGGTAAGCGGTTTTGCCGAATACATCCGCCAGGGGTTGCAAGCACAACTCAAGCAAGCGGAACTGCAATTCAACGCCAGGCAATTTCAGGTCACGCGGCACCGCAACATCGAGGGGGTGATTGACGGAGCGGCGCGGTTATACGGCGATTTGGCCGAGCCTCGCTTTGAAGGCGCCATACGGGTTTTGCGCTCGAGGGTTTATCTGCCCGCCTTTGAAGAATCCGAATATCTTGAAGAAGAAACCCCCAATTTCCTCCTCAACATGCTCAAAAAACAGGAACAATCGGAACCCTCTGAGCCCATCATTGCCGGCATATCCAGTGAGGCTTATCTGGACCATCTTCGCGGCAGTCTTAAAATTGAATTTCCGCGCAACACCTGGCTGCGGGATCCGGAAATGAATGTTGAGATCGAGGGGGAGCTGGATATTGTTAAAAGCGGGCCCGAGTTCGAGCACTTCGGCGAAATCCGCGTCGTCCGCGGCACTTACGATCTGTACGGCCGGCGCTTCCAAATTGAAAAAGGTGTATTCAATTTTGAAGGCGGTCTGGAGTTTAATCCGAAAATCGAAATTGAGGCGCGCCATATTTTTCGTGACATGCAGCGGCAAAAGCGCAGGTTGAATCTTTATATCACCGGCTTTCTGTTTCAACCGCAGTTGAATTTCGAATTGGACGGTTATGAAATCGAGGAGCGTGATGCGGTGGCCTATCTCCTGTTTCGCCGCAGTTTCAGCGACCTCACCCAGGGCGAACGGACTCAGCTTTCGCAGCAAAACGGTCTATTGAATGCCAGCACGGCGACCAACATCCTGGCCGGCCTGGTTGCTTCGCAACTGTCCCGCGCCCTCGGCCGGCAACTCAATTTGGATGTCATTGATTTACAGGGCGAAGATGATTGGCGGCGGGCGACCATCATCCTTGGAAAATATCTGACCAACGATCTATTTATCAGCTATCAACGACAGCTTCAATTGGGCCAATCCGAGGAAGTCGTGCCGGAACAGGTCATTTTGGAATATGAAATCACTCCATTTCTCCTGTTGCAGTTAACCAAAGGCGACCGTAAGTCCACCGGATTTGATTTAATTTGGAAAATCGAGAAACGCTAATGCGGCCGGCATTCTATTTCATGCTGATCGGACTTCTGCTCCTCAGCGCGTGCACCCGCAAGCCTCGCATGCTGGACTATATTTCACTGCCTCCGCCCGGCCGGGTTACGGCAAAATGGTTCCCGGACAAAGGCATCCTGGTGCAGTGGAAAGCGCCGCCTCATTACATCCGGGCGAGGATCGCCGATTACCTCGTCTTTATGAGTGATCATTCCCTCGTTTACACTTCGATTCGGGACCTCCCCCCACCGGCCAAAGTGGTCGCCCGGCAGGATACCGCCTGTTGGCTTGATGTGCCGGCCGGAGCAAATGATCTTTTTCTGCATGTGCGGAGCCGCAGTATGG
>WFVT01000383.1 GCA_015491485.1 Candidatus Zhuqueibacterota bacterium | reverse complement strand
CCCTTAATGGATGGATGAACGTTGAATTTGCTGGAACCAATGAAAAATCAATGGTGCCTGGCATTGGAGTGAAAAGCGCGGGATATTCAGGGGCTCAGATACAGATATTGACATAAAACGTTGCCGATATTCAATGTTCATTCAACAAATCACCTAAGGTGAGCTATGAAAATCATCATTGAAGTTGATGACTCCAGGCAAGGCAAAGCTTTGCTCCAATTTCTCAGTCAGCTGCCTTTTGTTCGAATAAAAAGAAAAGATGGTAATCCCAGGAAAGCATCTAAGAAAATCACCGAATTATTTGGCATTTGGAAGGATCGAGATATTTCAAAAGACCGGCTAAGGCGAAAAGCCTGGAAAATTTAAATGATTTTTTGTGACACAAATGTGATCATTGAATTTTTAGAGGGAAATGAGACAGGCAGCTCTGTCTTTGAATAAGGAAGATTCTGATATTATCAGAACCTGTGATGTCGATTTTTGCCGCTCGATATCGAGGTGCCATCGAGCTCAATCAATATCAGTCCTTTAAAAGCTATCATGAGCGTTCAATCCGCGTCGATCCGTGGCTGGTGAAAAACCATTGTTTTGAACGAGCAAGCTCGTTGGAAGTGCCCAGCGGCTTCCGTAAGGCCTTCAGCTTAATTCTCTTCAAACCCGGGGATTCATAGCTGATCCTGCCGTTTTCTATCATCCGCGCTTTGCCATGTATAAACAGCTCACCAAGCCCAATCCGGTTGCCTTTGAATCATTTCGATATTATATTGCATTTCATGCCAGAACTCCCCGACATTACGATTTACATCGAGCGGCTAAATGCGCTGTTGCGGGACCGGCCCCTGCGCCAGATCCGCCTGGCCAGTCCGTTTGTGTTGCGAACGGCACAGCCTCCTCTCGAATCGTTGCATCAAAAACCGGTGATCGACTTCGAGCGCATCGGCAAGCGGATTGTGTTTGTGTTTCCGGATGAGCTTTTTCTGGTGCTGCATTTGATGATCGCCGGCCGGCTGCGCTGGCGCGAACCCGGCGCCAGAATTCCGGGCAAAATTGGGCTGGCCGCATTCGATTTCGATCACGGCACCCTGCTGCTCACCGAAGCCGGCACGCAAAAGCGGGCATCCATGCATGTGGTGCAGGGCCGCAATGCTCTGCAGGGCTTCGATGCCGGCGGCCTGGATGTGTTGAACATGACCGTCGACGCCTTCCGCGAACGGCTGCTCAGCGAAAACCACACCCTCAAACGCACTCTCACCGATCCGCGACTGTTTAGTGGCATCGGCAACGCCTATTCCGATGAGATCCTGCACCGGGCCGGCCTCTCGCCCATCTTGCAAACCCACAAAATGACACCGGAGCAAATCGAACGCCTGTATTCAGCCATCCGCACCACGCTGACCGAATGGATCGATCGGTTGCGCGAAGAAACCGGGGACGGCTTTCCCGAATCCGTGACCGCGTTTCATCCCGGCATGGCCGTGCACGGCAAATACGGCCAGCCCTGTCCCGTGTGTGGTTCAACAATCCAGCGTATTCGATACGCTCACAACGAGACCAACTATTGTCCCACGTGCCAGACCGGCGGCAGGCTCCTTGCCGATCGCGCGCTATCGCGCCTGCTAAAGCAGGATTGGCCGCGCCGGCCGGAAGAATTGGAGGAACGAACGCAGCCCGGTGCACGCAAATAAATTCTCGCCCTTTCGACGTTTTTTTCCTGCCATTCTGCCTTCTATTTGTTTCACCCAATGTTTCAAATGAAACACTTTGTTGCAACATATCATTCATGACCATATCCTTCGTATTTTCAAATAATTCATTCGAATTTTGCAGAAAAAATTGCAACACATCGTTTCAAATTGCCGCCGAAAAATGCAGTGGTATTAGAATTGCTTATAACCAAGGTGGATCGACTCTCCACATGGGCCGCGACATAAAATGGGAAAGGATGCTTGCCGGACACCTGTATCTTCTCACTCAAAATCATGGAGGTGAGGCATGATTCGAATTGTGAAAAGCGGTTGTTTTTGGATAGCCATGCTTTTGTTGCCGTGGTCCGTCCTGGGACAGGACCCGGGCAACTTCGCCACCAGCTTACATGGCACGCGCAAGGGCAAAATCACCTGGTATAGCCAGGCCAACGGCGGTTTCGAGTCGCTGACCGGCGTGCCCATGGACTCGCTGCCCTGCATCAAATGCCACGCCCTCACCTATGCCAACGGCGATACCGTGGATGCGAAAACCTATGAACCGGGATGCAACGATTGCCACGATTTCTCCCAGGGCAACCAGGTGGCGCAGAAAACCTGCCTTGGCTGCCACGCACGACAGGGCGCTGAAATTAAAATCGGCCTGCCGGATGTGCACCGCGAAAAGGGCTTTGAGTGCATGAATTGCCATACGAAAAAGGAAATGCATGGGGACGGAACGGAGTATGCGTCCATGTTCGAGCCGGGCGCCATGGAAGCGTCCTGCACCAACGAAGGCTGCCATCCGCTGTCGAGCCTGCCGGTGAACACGGCGCATGCGATTCACAGCACCAAAGTGTATTGCAACGCCTGTCATGCCACCACGGTGATCACCTGCTACAACTGCCACTTCGAAACCGAGGTGGAGGCGCATCAGAAACGGTTCTTTGGGCCGCCGCCGGCGAACGGCTTTGTGCTGCTCATCCGGCGTAAAGATACCGGCCTGGTCACCACCGGCTCGTTGCAATCGCTGGTGTATGGCGACACCTCGTTTTACGCCATTGGCCCGTTCAACAGCCACAGCATCACGCGGCAGGCGCGTGCTTGCGAGGAATGCCATAACTCCCAGATTGTGCAATCGTACCGCCAGAATGGCAAAATTGAAGTGATCAAATGGGATGAAACCAACAAGAAACTGGTCATCAACAAAGGTGTCATTCCGGTGCCGCCGGACTGGCAGACGGCGCTGGACTTCGATTTCATCACCTACACGGGCGATGTCCACGATCCGGCCAAGCCGCTGGATCCCGCGAAATGGACGTTCCTGAAAACCGGCGCGGATAAGTCCCAGATGCTTTACGCCGAACCCCTCACCAGCGACCAGCTCGATAAACTCTCTGTGCCGGTATCCGTGCTCACCGATCGCACCACAATACCGACGCAATTCGAGCTGATGCAGAATTATCCGAATCCGTTCAACCCGAGCACGCAAATCAGCTTCGCACTGCCCAAAGACACCCGCGTCAGTTTGAAGGTCTATGATTTGACCGGCCGGCTGGTAAAGATTCTGCTGGAGAATGAGCCGCTATCGGCTGGCCTGCATCGCATGACCATGAGCGCAGCCGGAATGCCGTCCGGCGTGTATTTCTATCAGTTGCAAACTCCGGAATTTTCGGCCACGCGAAAAATGACGGTGATCCGTTAGGATCCAGAACGCCTCGCCGCCCGTCTTGCCAAAAGCGCTCCCAAAGGATGGGAGCGCTTTTTTAATTGAGTGATTCATAACACAAAATTTTTATCATCATTCCGTGTTTCATCCGCATTCATCCGTGTTCCATTCCGAGCAAAGCTCTGCGTACACTGCGCCTCTGCGAGAGAATAAAATCAAGCATGCATTCCGTCTTGTGAGATTGCGTCGTCGCTTCGCTCCTCGCAATGACGAATTTGGCTCAATACCAAATACTTGACCTGAGCAAAATGAAGAGTCCATTTCTTACAAAAGCATCCATGTTGCATCCGCAAGAATTCGTGGCAGGTTTACAAATCAGTGCCTTCTCCCCTAAAATACAAACTTGAAGCT
>WFVT01000382.1 GCA_015491485.1 Candidatus Zhuqueibacterota bacterium | reverse complement strand
CTGCCATTGCACGCCCAGGGTTTCCGTGCGGAAGGCATCGTAGGTGCGCCACGAGCTGGCGCGTTTCTGCCGCACGCGCTGCTCGTACTGCCGGTGCCAGGATAGCGTGAGCGCCGCCTGCTGGAAAAACCGGTTCGGCCGTTTCCAGCGCAGCACGGCATAGGCCAGGTCGCGCTCCTGCGGGCGGTACTGCCAGAGAAGGTATTTCTGCACCTCGTACACGTCATACCGCGGCACCTCCGGCTGGCGGCTGTTCTGATACGCCAGCACGATTTCGGCGTCGGCGGCGGGCTGCCACAGCGCTTTGGCGAACACATCATACGCCCGGTAACCGTTGGGCGATTGCCTGCGTTCCAGGCGGCGGACGGCGCGGCTATCGTTACGCAGCCGCTGCATTAGCAACTCGCCGCCGCGGCTGCCGCGGATCACGTCGCCGTACGAACGCCAGCCGCCGGTCATCAGCAGGCCCAGCTTACGCCCGGCCACGATCACCTGCCCGTGCGCCATCCGGCTCTGATCGGCGCTGGAAGCCAGTCCGCCCAACACCGCCTGCCAGCGCACTCCCTTTGGTGATAGTTCCGGCTCGCGCGTCACCAGATGGATCGCGCCGCCGAGGGCGTCGCTGCCGTACAGCACCGACACCGGGCCGTGCACCACTTCGATCCGCTGCAGCGAGAACGGATCGACGGTGTTGAGATATTGCAAATTGCCGCCGCGGTAGGTGGCGTTGTTCATCCGGATGCCATCGATGAGCAGCAGCACTTTGTTGGCTTTCAGACCGCGTAGAATCGGTGAGCCGCCCCCCTGATTGGTTTTTTGCATAAACACTCCCATGGCCTCGCGCAGCGCCTCGGGCGTCTGGTTGGCCATGCGGTCGCGCAACTGCCGCCGCGTCACCATGGAAATGAGCTGCGGAATATCATACTCGAATTCTTCCATCCGGGATGCGGTAACCACCAGCTCATCCATGGCGATGACCGCCGGCTCGAGCGCGATATCCAGCCGCAGGGTGTCGCCCGGATTGACCCGCATCCCGGTAAGCGTACGCGGCGAATAGCCCTGCCGCCGCACCTGCAAATCGTACTCCCCGGGAGGCAGTCCGCCGATGAAAAATAGGCCGCGGGCGTTGGAAGCGTCGCCGCGTTCATGGCCGACAATGATGATTTCTGCAAAAGGCACCGGTTTGTAAGTGCGGGCGTCGGTCACCCGGCCGGTGATGACGCCGTCGTCCGGTTGTTGCGCCAGAAGCGGCGCGGTAATCAGCAACAGATACAGACTCCGAAACCAATCGCGCATAGGTCTCCGGTTCAGTTGCGGCTTTGCCGCAGGTTTGGATGATCTCAAATGTCGTTCAGTTTATCAACCTCGATCGAAAACAGCCATGCTTGTGTGGCGGCCTATATGAAAAGATCGCCCTGCGCAGATCATGCGGGGCGATCTTTTCTTGCAGCATTCTTCCGTATCCGTCCGACGCGCTTTGGCGTGCGAACGCTATGGCTTTTTCGGGGTCCAGTTCAAATCCAGCGGTTCATAGGCCGGCAGCAAACTCAACCTGGCGGCTTCCACCTTCTTCCGGAAATCGGCCACGTCGGTGGCCAGCACCTGGTTGAACTCCGCGAGCCGTTTTTCAAGCAGCGCCTCCGCCTGCCGCAAGTACGTCAGTTGCGCCTGCGTGGGTTTATCATATGACGTACTCAGACTCCGCGCCACGTAACCGAGTTTGGCGATGACGGTGCGGTCGCGCGGATAGATGCCCTCGCGGTCGGGCGGATCCACGAACTGAGTGACCACATCCATCAAGCGCTTTTTCAGGCGGCGCGCCGCTTTTTTCAGGTCTATGGCCGCATCATCGTTACGGTCTTTGACCTGCTCCAGCGCCTGATCGATGCGCTTGCGCAGGGTTTTGACCCGGTTCACCACCTCGGTGACGATCTCGATTTTCTGGCCCACCCGGCGGATGGCATCGAACTTCTCCTTGCGTTCGGCCAGCGGGATGTCCACGCGCGGATCGGGCAGCACCTGTACCTGGCCGCTCACCTCGTGTTCGCCCATTTTGATTTTTACCGTGTACACGCCGGGCAATACTTCCGGGCCACGCGGCGTAAACCGGCGGCGTTGCCGCTCATTCAAAGAGGGAAATTTGAAGCCGTCGGTGCGCAGGTCCCAGGCCACCCGGTTGATGCCCTTTTCCATCGGGCCGTCCATTTTGCGCACCACCTTGCCGGTGCTGTCGAGAATTTCGATTTTGACTTTGGGCTTTTTCTTTTTCTGATCCACATCATTCGCATTGGCGGCTCTCATGGAAGACTCGGGCTCCGCTTTCGCCGTCTTCACCTGCGACGGCTCGATGTAGTATGTGATCAACGCGCCGTACGGCCGGCTTTTGCCCATGAACATGCCGCTGGCCGGAAAACGGTAGCCGTCCACCTGCTTGATCTGGTGCTGATAGGTCTTCGGAATCTCGAACAGGTGCAGCGGCTTTTTCGTCAGCGCTTCGCTCATTTCGCGCAGCGGCCGCACGTCATCCAGAATGTAAGCCGCTCGGCCGTGCGTGCCGATCACCAGATCATGATCGCGCGGATGCACCACCAGCGCGCGTACGGCCACCGTGGGCACACCGTGCGTCCATTTCATCCAGTGCTGGCCCTCGTCGAAGCTGATCCACAGCCCGAACTCGGTGCCCAGATAGAGCAGTTCCTTTTTCACCGGATCCTGCTCGATCACATGCGCATAGCCCCAGATTTCGTTCTTTTTGCCTTTGGTGGGATCGTTTTTGGTCAGGCTGATCCACTTTTTGCCATAGCCGGTCACCTTATAAACATAGGTCGTCCAGTCGTTGCGGCGGTGGTTATCGAACACCACGTACGCCACATCCGGCTCGAATTTGGACGCCTCGATGTGCGGACACCAGGTGTTGGCCGGCAGGCCGGGAATCTTGTTCGAAATCTTTTTCCAGGTTTTGCCGCCGTCGGTGGTGACATGCACCAGGCCGTCGTCCGTGCCCACCCAGATCACGCCCTTTTTCACCGGGCTCGGCGCAATGGTCAGGATCGAGGTGTAATTTTCCGCCGCGGTGACGTCCCGGGTCAGGCCGCCGCTTTCGTCCTGTTTCTGCTTGCTCGGATCGTTGGTGGTCAGGTCCGGGCTGATGATTTTCCACGTATCGCCGCGATCCGGGCTCATGTGCACAAACTGGCTGCCGTAGTAAATGGTTTTGGAATCGAACGGGTCGATGGCGATGGCGGCGTTCCAGTTGAACCGCAGCTTCACCGTGTCCGGCCCCCACGGGCGGATGTCCTTGCGCTCGCCGGTTTTGGTGTTGAACCGGCGCAGGTAGCCGCCCTGCGACATGGAATAACCGATGGTGGGATCGTCCGGATCGGCCAGGGTGGCGAAACCATCGCCGAAGCCGACTTCCATCCAGTGGTAGTTGCGGATGCCGCCGTTCTCCCACACATCACTGGGCCCGCGCCACGAGCCGTTGTCCTGCATACCGCCGTACACGTTGAACGGAATTTGATTATCGACATTGATGTGATAGAACTGCGCCAGCGGCAGATTTTCCACAAACCGCCAGGTCTTGCCGCGGTCATGGCTGATGTACACGCCGCCGTCATTGCCGTTGACCATGAAGCTGCCGTCCTCCGGATGAATCCACAGCGCATGGTGATCCGGATGGATGCGTGCGCGGGTGAGCGGCTTGAACGTTTTGCCGCCGTCCTCGCTGAAGGTAATCGATTGATGCAAATTGTAAATGCGGTTTTCGTTTTGCGGATCGACACGGATATCGGCGAAATAGAACGGCCGCGGCGCCACATTACGGGATCGGTTCACGATCTTCCAGGTGCGGCCGCCGTCATCGGAACGGCAGAGCACATTCTTTTTCGCCTCGACCAGTGCGTACACCACATCGGGGTTGCTGCGGGCAATGGCGACACCGATGCGGCCCAGTTCACCTTTGGGCAGGCCGTCTTTGTCGGTGAGCTTCTTCCAGGTTTCGCCGCCGTCGTAGGTCACGTACAAACCGCTGCCCGGCCCGCCGGATTTGAAGAACCACGGCCAGCGCCGGTGCTGCCACATGGCGGCAAACAGCTTGTTGGGATTGCGCGGATCCATCACCAGATCGGCGGCGCCGGTGGTCTCGTTTACGTACAGCACCTTTTTCCAGGTCTTGCCGCCGTCGGTGGTTTTGAACACGCCGCGCTGCGCGCTCTCGCCCCAGGTGGGGCCCAGCGCCGCCACATACGCGATGTTCGGATCGGTGGGATGCAGGATGATGCGATGGATTTTTTCGGTGCCGGCAAGGCCCATGTACTGCCAGGTCTCGCCGCCGTCCAGGCTTTTGTACACACCGTTGCCCACGCTGCTGCTGTTGCGCGGGTTGCCCTCACCGGTGCCCACCCAGACGACGTCCGGGTTCGCCTGAAACACCGCCACTGCACCGATAGATGCCACCGGCTGGTCGTCGAACAGCGGCTTCCAGGTGACGCCGCCGTTGATGGATTTCCACAGACCGCCGGTGGCGGCGCCCACGTAAATGATATCCGGATTGCTTACGACCACATCCACAGCCGCCACACGGCCGCTCATGCCCGCCGGTCCGATTGACCTGGCCTGCATGCCCTTGAACAGCTCGGCATCGAACTGGGCAAAAGCGGCGCCAGCCAGCACAAACAGCAATAAAACCGCTGCCACGGCGCTGTGCCGCATGATTCGATCTTGTTTCATGGATTCCCTCCTGCTCTAACACAAAATGGATCAACGGGTTTGGGGGCGGACCGTATCGTCAGCCCAAATACGGAACGGTTGTTTCAGCGTCCGGATTCCGATCATTTCCGGACTCGCTTCGATTTTTCAACATGCTCCACCATTGAAGAACAGTACCAATCGCACAACATTAGACGGGAAAAGACCGGTTTTGTTTATCGGGGATTTGAGCAGCGGATCACAAACGGCGTTCGACGACACGTAAATGGAGATACAGCCGCTGCAAAGGATAATCCGATGATGGGTGAAAGGCGGGACTCTGTTTTAAGGAAGATTTTCTCCTCGGATCCAATGACGACAAAACCAAGACGCTTTCATTCTGCGGTAACGATCGGGAGGACGCTGTTTTTCATCAAGGCCTCAAAAATCGTCGTAGGTGATCGCCAGATTATAACTGGGCCGGTAAATTTGATAGGTCCGTTTGCCATGACGGATGTGCACGCCGGGATATGCAGGGCCGGTGATTTCAATTCGGATTCTGGACCGCTGACGGGCCAACCGCTGCGTCATCTCCTCGATCTCCTTTTTCAGCCGCGCGATCATTTCATCATAAAAATCCCGCATGCGGAGCCATTCACGGAACTTTTTTTCGAGTTTTTCTGGAAGCGGTTGACTGCCCGCTGTGGTCTTCACGAAACGGAAAATATTATGCTTAACGTTAGCCAACTCTTCGTTAAAATAAGCAAGCTCTTTTTGCTTATTTTTCAACTCGGCAATCAATTCGTCATCCTGCGCAATGTGGATCAGAGTCTGGATGTGTTTGACATTGCCGGCGCGGTACACTCTCAATTTCTCCCCCACTTCCACCTTGCCTCCGATAATACACGACTTTTTGCCGGTAAAAATCACATTCCGGCCGGCGTGCAATTGACAGTTCATGGCCTCATCATCGACATAAATGTCGTTTTCCGCATATATGGTTTGATTATCCACATGCTGCACATACACATTATTGCCCGCACGAATCACTCCCTTACCGCGTCCGACAAACCCATTGAGAATATAAATATCTCCCCCTGCTGAAACCTGAGCGTCTTCCACCACGCCTAACACAAACAAATCTCCGGCGACCTGCACTTGCGACCCGCTTTTGATATCGCCATGCACCAGCAGCGAATGCTTGATATCCAGCTCACCAAAAGCCCGAGAAATGGCTCGCGGAATTTCTTCCAGGGGCCAGATGGTAAATCCTTTTTCGGGATGATAATTCAACGTCCCATCGATCAGGGCCACGTAAGTGTTCGGGTCCTGAGGATGTTGGCCAATATTTTTAACCGGCGGCGGCTCGGCCGGCTCTCCCGGTGGCGCGGGAATGGGGTCTCCTGTTACGGTCATTCCCGCCGTTCCCTCTCCCGGCGGATGGAGCCTGAAGATCGGCTGGCCTCTCTTCACTTTGATCAAAATATCATCCAGGAAATTCCGCTCGTGCTTTTTGATAGGAAACCGGCGCATCAACGGTACGAAATATTCAATTTTCCCGGGTTCTCCCGGAATCGGCTCTTTGCCTTCCGCCACCAGAATGGAGTTGCGGTTCAATTGACCTTTGGAAAATTTCTGGAATACCTCCTCCCAGTGGTCCAACTTGACGCCATAAGTGACGCCGCTTTTTTGCAATATGGTTTTGATTTTTTCAGAATCAACCTCCTTGCCCATATCGTTTTTCGCAAGGAGCATATAAGCCCGTAAGCCGTTCTCTCGGGTTACTAATCGCATATAAAGTAGCTCAATTGGTTGGATTCGGTCAGGAAGAAATTGATTCTCGTTGTTTTTTCCTTGGTATCGTCTGACACATACACTAATTTAATCGGCCGATAAAAGGTTATATTGATTAAAACGTAACCACCCGGCGCCCTCATTCAGGGTATTCATGTTTCAATTCCGCACAACAGCCCGCGGACGTGTTCGTTTTCAGCCGTTATTCAGGAAGACAGACAAAACTCAGCATCCGACGGGCTGTGAAAAATAATTCCAAAGCAATAAAATCAACCTATTGATCGGTTGGAACCCACCGAAGCCCAAAAGCCATGATGACCCGGTCGTCAAACCCTGCTGGTTCTTCCAAAACCATTCTGTCAACGCTCCATCAATGGGGCCGTGCCATCCTGAACCTATTGTTATGGGGAGCAGCAGGAATCCTTCTTGTCATTCTGGTTGTCCTGATCCCCGCTTTCTACCGCAATCTGGTGACGTTTCCGTCCCTGGAGCGTCAACTGGCGGAGCTCGAAACATCGCGGCGTCCTCCTGCTCCGGTGACTTCACTCAACGATTTCAAAGGCGTCCTCCACGCTCACAATGAATGGTCTCACGACAGCCGCGGCGTGTTAGCGGAAATCATCCCTGCTGCGAAACAGGCCGAGCTGGATTTTATTTTCTTCACCGATCATCCCCGCACCGATATCGACTGTTTTCCACGCAGCTATCACGGCACGTTTGATGACATCTTGATCATCTCCGGGGCGGAAAAGCAGCGCATGCTGGTATGGCCTCTGGACTCTCTCTGCATCAACTGGCAAATGGAGCCGGATTCGATTATCCGGCGCGTGGTGCAACACGGCGGTCTGGTGGTTTACGCTCATTCAGAACGGCCGCATCATTGGGGAAATCCCGATTTTCAGGGAATGGAAATCTACAATATCCACACGGACATCAAAGATGAAGCGATGTGGAAGCTTTTGCCAGACCTCATTGTCAACAAAAAGCGCTATCATCGTTGGATTTTTCGCAGCATTTTTGATGAACAGCGCCGTATTCTCGCCCTCTGGGATTCCCTCAATACGCGCCGCCGGGTGGTGGGGATTTCCGCCAACGATGCTCACAACAACCAAAACATCCGGGCGCGATGGTTTGAGCCTGGCACCGTCGAGTGGGTGGGGCCCAATGCAGATACGTGGTACATTGGGCAACCGGCATGGTGGCAAAAGTGGCTCTTTTCGCCGCCGGATACGGCAGGCTGGATTTTTAAGTGGGAAATCGATCCGTATTTCGAGTCCTTCCGGTTTGTGAATACCCACATTCTGGCCGACAGGCTGACTCCGCGCGCACTGGCGGAACATCTAAAACAGGGACACGCTTATATCGCGTTCGAGTCGCTGGCTTCGGCCGATGGTTTTCAATTTTTCGCCACACGTTCAGGGAAATTTGCCGCTCTGATGGGAGATTCCCTGCGTTTTACTCCGGATTTGCGACTGCATGCCGAAAGCCCACTTCCGGGGCGAATTCGTCTTGTCAAAAACGGGGTGGTTATTCAAGAACAGCGACACACATACACCGCCGTGTTCTCCGTTCAGGAGGCGGGAATTTATCGGGGGGAAGTAGCGCTGCAGTTAGACGGCCGATGGGTTCCCTGGATCTACACCAACCCAATTTATATTTTTCATTAAATCGCCGAATTGAGACTTTTTTTCTTGACAACGCTGCAATTCATTAACATATTTTTTCAAAAACGCAACAATTTTTTGAAATTAGCAATTTGTTGGTTTTCGCAATTAACTATTGTGCGGTCGCGCCCTATTGCGGCCATCGTCAAACCGGCAAAAAAACGCAGGCGAATGGAACGCTTCGACGCAATCCGTGGCTGCTGGAGCCGCGCAATCGTACGATCCTGTTTGGGTTCTTCCTTCCGCTTCAAAAACCTTTCCACGTGGTGAAATGGTGCACTTATCGAGTATAGAACCGAGCAATTCGTCGCAGCTTGAGGAGATGGACATGTTGCAACCTGATTTCCACGAACATTCAGCAACCGACTTTCATTAGCCGTTCTATCGTGATCACTTCCGGCAGGAGCCTGTAGCCCGTCTCCGTTTCCTCTCCAATTGGGGCGAGCACTTCCATAACTGAGGGTAGGGAAAGGAATTCTTGTCTTTATATATCCGACCTTTCGGAGCTTTCATGCGCATCATCAATAGGGACTGCTTGCGAATCTGAGCTTTGCCTGCTGATTTCGGTGGTTCAAACCGTGGATGAATTCATTGAATGTTCATTTTCATGGGAGATTTCCTATGAAGGCCAAATGGATGATTCTCTCTTTGCTCATCGCCGGCTTGTTACCATTCCGTACGGCCGACGCAGGAACAACCGGTAAAATCCGGGGAACGGTAAAAGATAAACAGACCGGTGAGCCTTTGCCCGGAGCCAACGTGGTTATTCGTGGCACCTCCCTGGGCGCCGCCACGGATACACAGGGAAATTTTGTGATTCTCTATGTGCCTCCGGGGGTTTACACCGTCGAAGCGAAAATGATCGGCTACCGCACGGAAGTGCGCACCAACGTCAAGGTTGAAGTGGACCGCACGGTGGTGTTGGATTTCGCTCTGGAACAGACCGCCATTGAAGTCGGCGAGATCGTGGTCGAAGCCAAACGCGATCTCGTGCAGGTTGACGTATCGGGAACGGAAAACTACATCACCAAAGAAGAATACGAAGCCACGCCCTTTGCCAACCGGCTGGAAGATATTATCGGCCTGCAATCCGGAGTCACCGGCAACCTGATCGAAGGGGAAATCAAAATCCGCGAGGGTGAGGCCTACGAAGTGGGCGTACTGGTGGATGGATTTTCCACGGTGGATGCGAAGTTCAACCGCCCGATTTTCAATGTGAGCCCCGGGGTGGTGCAGGAAGTCAAGATCATGCGCAACGGCTTCAATGCGGAATACGGCATTTCGCGTTCCGGAATCATCAATATTATTACCAAAGATCCCGGAGAGGAGTTTCACGGCACCTTTGATTATCAGCTGTTACCGGCGCGCCGCCGTCATGTGGGCCCCAGCATTTATGACCCTGAAGTCCGCTGGGAATATCGCCTCTATGACGGGCCCAACGCGATGGAAGGCGACTCGCTCATTCTCTATGAAGGACGGTATCGCATTGTGCGCGAATGGATCGGCTGGAAGAAACGCGCTGAACAGTTGCTCAATGATTCCAATCCAAACAACGATCTCACCGCGGAAGAAGCCCGGGAACTGTGGCGCTGGCGGCACCGTCCCATCCGATACGGCGATCAACTCGGACACAATCTGGATTTTACCTTGAACGGCCCGCTGAAATTCATGCCATGGAAAACCAGCTTTTTGCTGGGACTTCGATATGAGCGGCGGCCCTTCGTTTATCCGCAACCCCGCGACTTTTTTGATGACCGTTCCGGTTCATTGAAAATCGTCAATCAGTTCGGCCCCAACGCCAAGCTGACGTTATCGGCATTCTATTCGGAAGTTCGTACCGTACCGCAAACGTTTTCCGCGTCGAGCTGGTCGGGGGAAGATCGTATTTCTTACGACGGCGGCTCGAGTGAGATATTTTATCCGTTCCGAAAACCGATTTTGGACCGCTACTCCACCCTGCTTGGCGCCCGCTTCGTTTATACAATAAGCCCCACCCGCTTTTTGGAAATCAACAGTAGCTTTTTCAACACAAAGTATCATCTCGGTACGCCCAATGAATCCCCCGAAGAAAAAGGACGTGTTTTTGGCGGCCGGCTATTCCTCGATCCGCAGTCCGGCTGGATTCCCAAAGAGAAAGGCGTGGATGACCTTGCCTCCAGTTATCGCCTGTACGGCGGGGCAAGCACCTGGGACAACTCTTACGGTCAGCGCGCGGATTTTCGTGTGGCTTATACCGACCAGTTTCACTCGAATCATGAATTAAAAGCCGGTTTTGAATTCCGTTATAACAATTTGAAAGAAGATCGGGTGCATTACAAGAACGATGATCCCACCCAGAGTTTCATCTGGCAGTACCATGTTCAGCCCATCGAGATGTCCATGTTCATTCAGGACAAAATCGAGTTCAAAGGCATGATCGCCAACATCGGCGTGCGCTGGGACTATTACAATCCCAACGGCGAGTTCCCGGACATCACCCGCACGCTGGAACAGCCTTCCGATAAAGCCATTTACGAAGCCGTACTGAACGGCACCTATCCGAAAGTTCGCCCCGCGGCAAAAACGTACATCAGCCCGCGCATCGGGGTGAGCTTTCCTCTGACGGAATCGAGTAAAATCTATTTCAACTATGGCCATTTCGTGCAAATGCCGCCTAACGAAGGCCTGTACTCAACCACCCTCGACGGCGGCCGCCCCCGCGTTCAGTGGATGGGCAACATCTTCCTCGATTTTGAAAAAACGATCGCCTATGAGCTTGGATACGATCACAGCATCAACAATCAATTTCAGCTTCATGTGGGCGCATATTATAAGGATTACAACGATGTCGTCAACGGCATGGTGTATGCGCATTCCAACCAGTCACTCATCATGGAATGGCCTGATCAGCGGGCGTACAAAGAAATCCGTGGAATCGAATTCGAGATTCGCAAGCCGTATGGCCGGTGGATTACCGGATTCCTGAATTTCAATATCACCAAAAAGAGTCAGGCCGACTTGCGCGTGCCCCGTTTCGGAAGTTGCTGTCCCATCGTAACCGACGATCCCCAGGTCGGCATCAACGGTGAGCTGAAAGGCATTCCGCGCCCCGACATCACCGAGATTGCGCCCTACGGCCGCGGCGTTATCACCCTGCACGCGCCCGAAGGATTCGGTCCGAAACTCGGCGGGATTTCCATCCTCGGAGGGACCCGCGCCAGCCTGCAGGTCTTTTATCAGGGCCCGCAGCGCGTGGAGCATCCAAACCGCAAATTCCGCCTTGAACGGCCGGATGTGGTCTTCAAGACGATCCCTTATTTCAGCAGCAATCTGCGGGTTTCCCGCACGTTCGATTTCAAAACCATGAATATGGAAGTTTATCTGGATGTCAGCAATTTCATCGTGAGCAAATACCGAAATCTCCCTTCCTACGGACCGGCAAGGGAAGACTATTTCAATGATTTGTATGAAAACGGCAAGACGGATAAAGTCGGTAGTGAGGATGTCAGCGACCCGTTGCTCTTGCGAACCGAATCCAAAGTGCTCTATCGTGGCGAGCTACGAATATGGGTGCTGGGGGTTCGCTATCGTTTTTAATCATGCCAAACTTTGAAAAGGAGTGTTGATTATGCGTCGATGGCATTTGACAATCTTCCTCGCTGGTCTAATGGTTGCGCTGCTATGGCAAACCGGACACGGGCAAATCCGGTCGCATGAGATCGGCCGGCTGTGGGACTCTTTTTTTCCCACCGAAGCCTTACCCGAATATGCACCGGTGCAGAATCAGATGACCTACCCCGCGGGTGATTTTTCATCACAGCGGAATAAAAATCTCGAAGGGCGTGGACTGTGGATCGGCGTGCAGAATTTTACCGATAAAAACGGACGGTTCTGGGGCAAATACGTTTCCGAGAACGGAATCCTCAATTTCGATTCGCCGATCTACACCACCAAAATCCGGAACCGCAAATTCTTCCGGAACCGACGTCCGCGTGTGCTGGTCAATGGAGCCAGCGAATTTCGTGTTCTCGATCCGCGCAGCGGCTCGGGCATCCTGCGTCGCCGCAGCCTGATCTCCGACGAGCAAATCGAAACCATCTGGGCCATGGATGTCGGCATTCAGGTCACCCGCCGCACCTATGCGTTTGCCAATCAGAATCACAACAGCTACATCATCATGGAGTACACGTTCAAAAACAACGGCAGCATCGATGAGAATCCGAGCACGGCGGAGCTGACCCGGCAGGATCTGACCGGCGTCTTTTTCGGGTTCTTCTACAGTCTCATCCCCAGCGGCGATCGCGGTCACCTGCAGGTTGGCCAGCGTGATGAGTGGTGTCACTATTACGGCAATCAGCCCGGTGACACCCTGCGCGGCCTGTGGTACGTGTACGACGGCGACGCCCAGACCAAGATCATCGATGACACCGGCGATCCGGATGAAAAAACCGGTGAATTTCTGGCCACGCAATATATCGGCATCGGCGTCCTGCACGCAGACCGCGCCTATAACGACCCGGAAGATGACCGCAGTCAGCCATATACGGTCAATTTCTTTCCGATGTCCAATTTGAAAACCCACGGCAGTTACAGCGAAGAGGACATGTATCAAGATCTCGCCTCCGGCGTGCAAAGTCAGGGATCGGATACCGGCGAGTATGTGCGCCCCACCAATCCGGAAATCCAGGCGCCGGTCGTCATGTTTGCCTTCGGGCCCTACGATTTACCTTTCGGCGAGGAAATACGAATCGTGCTTTACGAAGCGGTCGGCTCCATTTCACGTCCGCTTGCGATTGAAGCCGGACAGGCCTGGAAGGACGGCAGCCTCACTTTCAACGGGCTCACCGGCGATGCCGCAAAGAATGCGCTCATCGCAACCGGCCGGGATTCGCTATTGCAAATCGCGTCCCATGCGGAATGGGCATGGCGCAACGGTCTCGAAAACATCCCGGATCCTCCGCCCTCTCCGGAACTGCGCATCGACTCCGGGCCGGGTAAAATTGTACTGACCTGGGACGACGTCTCCGATGCGAAAGACCCCGATACCGGAGCGCTCGATTTCGCCGGCTACCGCGTGTATCGAGCCGAGGGCAGCTTTTTGAATGAATACAAATTGATCTGGGATTCCGCCGAAAGCGGTAAACCGGACACCACCATGTATGTCGATCGGGATGTGGAACGCGGCAAATCCTATTTTTATTACGTCACCGCCTATGATGACGGCAGCCAAAACACCACCGGCTTATTCCCCGGGCAAAAACTGGAATCCAGCCCGTTTTACAATCGGAATTACCAATTCGGCGCTTCACCGTTTTTAGGCGCACGCAAAGACCTGGATTCGGTGTATGTCGTGCCCAATCCGTACCACGTAGCCGGTTTTGCGTTCGGCGGTCGCCCGCGGGATCAATATTATATTGAAGACCGTGAAGTTCGCGATCAAATCGCCTTCGTGGGGCTACCGACCAAAGCCATTATCCGAATTTTTACCGTTCACGGCGATCTGGTCGCCACCATCCACCATCCTGATCCGACTAACCCGCAATCCATTCCGGATTCCGCCGACGAGGCATGGTTTCAAATCACGGACAGTTATCAGATCATCAAAAGCGGCGTGTATTTTTATGTGGTCGAAGGATGGGACCTAGAGGGCAATTATCTTGGAACCACATCCGGGAAATTTGTCATTATCCGTTAGCATGAGCTTGCTAACCGAGGATAGCACAAAATTGCTTGAAGGTCAAAAAGCATATTTTTTCGGAGATCGATCATGAGAAAACAACCGATCCTATGGCTCTGGCTGCTGGTGTTTGCCTTGCCCGCAAACCTGTTTGCGATTAAAAAGAAAGTCGCCCAGGCCGGAATGACTTATCTCTCCATCAGCCTTGGCGCGCGTGAAAACGCCATGGGCGATGCCACTGTGGCCAGCGTCCGCGGTATTCAGGGACTGTTTTACAATCAGGCCACTCTGGCGGATATCGAAGGTTTCGCCCTGGTGGCCAATCAGGTCAATTGGCTGGTGGACACCAAACTTTACGGCATCGGGGCCGCCTACCGTCTTGGCGACTGGGGGACGATAGGCATCGATCTCGTTTACATGGATTACGGCGTTATTCCCGGCACGCGCCGGGTGGATAAAAGCATCGATGAGCGCGGGTTCGAACTCACCGGCGATCTTGCTGTTCAGGATTATGCGGTAGGCATCAGCTATGCTTACCGCATCAGCGACCGCTTTGCTTTCGGCGGCAAAGTCAAAATCGCCCACGAAGACCTCGGCGAAGCCGCGTATGCCACGGATGTCGTGGTGGATCCGGAGACCGGCCAGGAAAACCTCGTGTACGAAACCAAACGCTGGAAGGTCACTCACCTTGGATTCGACTTCGGCGGCCTGTACTACACCGGTTACAAATCGCTTGCATTTGCCTTCGCTTTTCAGAATTTTTCCACCGATATCAAATTCTACGCCGAAGAGTTTCAGATGCCGCTGGTGATCCGAATGGGGCTGGCGGCTGACCTTGCCGATTGGCTGGCGCCGGACAATGAAAATTTGCAAATCAACGTCTCGGTGGATGCCCTGAACCCCAACGACAATCTGGAACGATTGTATGTAGGCGGTGAAGTCATCCTCATGAAAAAATTCGCATTGCGCGGCGGATATAAATTCAACCACGATGTGGAATCGTACTCTTTCGGCATGGGCATCAATTTCAGTTATGCTGGTATGAACTACACCCTCGATTATGCCTACGGCAGCACCAATTATTTTAAAGACGTCAGCCGTTTCAGCCTGAAATTTTCCTTTTAAATCCATCAATCCAAAAACCACAAGGAGGGTTATGATGCGAAAACTGTTATCAGGGTTGGTACTGTTTGCTTTAATCGGCGCAGGGCATGTCCTGGCTCAGGATCCGGCGCCGGTTGACACCATGTGGACGGATAATTTCGATGATACGGACACCGATTCGCTGGGCCTGGTGAATGTAGGCTGGATCCGATTTGGTGAAGAAGACGGCTTAACCGGCTCTGCGGTCAAACAAACGCCGGAGGGGCACCTGTATTTATTGGCCGGAAGTTATTCGGTCGTCGGCGCGGTCGTGGCCGAAACCAACGGCATCCCCGTCCTGGATATGAGTGATCCGGTAAAGACCGGACAGTTGCTGAAACAAAACAATTTCAGCCATCCCAATCAGGTGGTATCGTTCCAGTTCAATATGGTGAACATGCGCCAGGGCTCGATTTTTGTCTTTGCCACTCGAATGACGCAAAACGACACCACCGGCGATCCGTTCCCGGTTTCGGATCCGACCGAACAACCGGCCTATGTGCTGATGTTTGATCCCAATACCAGCATGATGCACATCGCGAAATATGAAGGCTCCTATGCCGTGCTGGACCCGTCCAAATGGACCTACCTTGGCTCGACGAATTTCGATTTTGAGCCGGAGGTCTGGTACCGGGCCAAATTTTATCTGTATGAAGACAAGCTAAAAGCGAAAATCTGGGAAGGTGATCCGGTCGATGAGCCTCAGGACTGGACCATCTCCGCCGTGGATACCGCTGCCCGGGTGAGCGGCAAATTCTGCATGTTTGCCCTCCTCGGTGCCCCTCCAGGTGGCGACGAGGTTCTGGTGGATGATGTCGTGGTACAGGGCTTCGGCGATCTCACACCGGTGGAAACCATTTCACCGGGAATCCCGGATGCTTTTGAACTGCATCAAAATTATCCCAATCCATTTAACCCGGAAACCGTGATTCGCTTCAGCCTCACCAAACCGGCTTTCACATCGCTGGAAGTGTACACCCTGATGGGACGCCGCGTGCGGACTCTGGTCTGGGGCATGCAACAGGCGGGCACGTATAAAATCGTTTTCGATGGCCGCGATGATTTTGGCAACCCGCTTCCCAGCGGCGTGTACTTCTATCGCCTGACCAGCGGAAACCAGGTAGCCACAAAAAAGATGCTGATGATGAAATAGTATCATACGACCACGGACTGGAGCTGGAGCCGGAGACGGAGGGAAACGGAAATGGAGCTGAGGACGGGAAGGAAAACACCATTCATGAGAAAGTGGGGCGGCCCTGCGGCTGCTCCACTTTTGTTTTATCCGGTTGAGGGCAACAAGGCGCGCTTGCGAAAGTGGAATGCAGGCATGGCGGGAACGCAAGCCAGGACACAATATAATGCGCGGCCTTGCGCCGTGTTCACTCCATATATTTGCGCCCCCCGATCCTTTCGCGCGCGGCCGCCCTTTTCGGAAAGCCGTAAGAATTCGGTTTGCCAAAGCCGGAATTTCCCAGCGATTTGATGGCTTCTTTGCTGAAATCGATCAAGCTGTGAGACATACACATTATTCCACATGATAAGGGTGCTTTTGATGAAATGGGTCCGAATGCTTTGCATTGTGTTGCTGACCAGCGCATCGCTCACCGGTGCCGAAAAACCGAAATACGCGCTGAGTCTGTTTCATTTCAACCTCCAGTACGTTGCCGGAGATTTTCGGATTGAAAACCGCATTATCCAACAATCCTTTTTGCCTCTTTTGAAATTGTTGGAACAGCGCCCCACCTGGCGGATCAACCTGGAGATTCAGGGATGGGCGTTTGAAGTGCTGGAAGAAAACCATCCCGAAGCCCTGCGTCTATTCCGCAAACTCATGGATCGGAAACAGATCGAACTCACGGTCGCCCATTATTCGGATCAGTTTTTTCTCGCCTACCCGGCCCTGGATATGCGCCGCTCGATCGAAATTTCCGACCAAATTTTAGACCGTTTGGGGATAACACGCTCACGAGTGTTTGTGGCGCAGGAAATCCAGTGGACGCCGGCGGCACCGGTACTGCTTCAGGGAGCTTACGACGTTGCCGTGACCAGCGGCGATCCCCATGGCTATTACCGCCCGCCGTCTCCCCCGTTGGTCCGCGCACGTTATGCCGGTAAAGAACTGCTGGTGCTCCTCGGCGGCGGCCAAAAAGAACTGAAAAATTTGCGCTGGACCTGGGCGTTTTTCGATGACGGCGAGGTGTTTAATACCACCGATTACCGCAGCGACTTTTTCCGTGTGCCGGAGCAGGAAAAGAAGAACATTGCACGCTACGAAAAGCTGGAATCCGAAGGCTATCGGTTTATCACCATTAGTGAGTTTGTAGAATTGTTGAAAAACGACCCGGATTACCACATTCCGGATTATCCCTATGTTCCTGAAGGCACCTGGAACATGAAACAGGGGGGACCTTACATGTGGATGGGCCGGCAGCGCAGCGGGGTGGAGACGGACGGCCTCACTCGCGCCATCTGCTACCGGACGCGCGGGCGGGTGCTGCTGGCGGAACGGCTGGTGGAATACATCGAGAAACTCGGCCAGCGCATTCAGCAATTGCGCGAGTGGTTGCTCAAAGCATGGAAGCACCTGCTGCTGTCCGAGGTTTCTGATTCTTCGGGCTGGACGCCGCTGTTGATCGAGGTGCGGTACACGGAAGATGAAGCACACAAGGCAAATCTGATCGTGGATACCATGCTGCAGAACCTCGCCGAGCCCCTGCGATTAAATGAGACCGGATACCTCGTAGAGACGCGATCGGGATCGGTGCAGCCGGTCACACAGATCGCTCAGCGATCCATGTTGCCGGATATGCCGCCGGTTCCGGTTTTCGTGCGCGCCGAAAGTGCCCGTATCACTTGCAAGCGCATCGGCGATCACGTTTGGATGCTGAATATTGCAGCGAAACGTCCGCCGGACGGCACTGTGGAAATCGCCTTTCCCACCGCGCGATCCGGATTGATCTACTCTCCGCCCGGCGGCGAAGATGCCCAACTGGAAATTGCGACGGATACCAAACGGGATCCGATCTTGGCACTGGCCAGTGGCTGGATCTATCTGGGAAACGGCATGAATCTGATCAAGGACACCTATGTCGAGCATCTGGCCGCCACCTGGAAGCGGGAGCAACAGCGGCTGGTTTTCCGAGAGGAAATGAACGAGAATGAACAAACTCTGAACATGAGATTCTATATTCTGAAAGGCCGACCGGAACAGGGACGCCAACTGGCCAATACCCTGAACGTCTGGCCGTTGTATTATTTGCATACCCTGGGCGGCAAAATCAAGACCCGGAGGCTGCGGCCGGAAGATGAACCTTTTTGGCTTCCGCAGTAGGATCCGTCTGGTGAAATAGAGAATGATTTCCAGGGTGCGATGGCGTATTCAGCGGTAATCTCGATCGAAGGCGTCTCTGTTAAAAATACGATTTAACGCGAGGCGTCCTTTCCGAGCGCCATCCCCTCGGCTGGAGGCCTTCGGGATAGTTGCAAAATTTCGGGAATTTTCAATCGGCCGGTATGGACATAATCTGGAGCCGAGGGGCAAGCTTGCGAAAGGTTTTAAACCTTTACAAACTATAGACTCATGGGCTGCTATGGGCGAAATGCCTTCCACCGCACGGATACCGCAGGAAACCAGGCACAAATCTAACGCCCGGTTTTCACCTCCTCCCCGAATGCAGCCCGGGAAGGAGGTCAAATGAAATCAGCGCCAATCGCTGAAATCCGTGGTTTGCGGAAGCCCATTCCGCATGGCCGTCCAATTTCAGGCCGCATCCGGAAGCCGTTTTGGCAGGCAACGTTCCGCCGGGATGCGCTGACGGCCGCCATTGCCGGCTTTGCTAAAAAAAATCGGTTTGCCAGTAGGTGAACTCTCCGGGACCGAACAAATGGTCTAAAATGCTATCGGGATCATCGTCCCACAGAGAAAAACGTTCGGTGAGCGCTTCGGGATTGAGCACATGTAGCATAATTCGATCTTCCTCGTCATCGCCGATGGGCACCGGATTCGGCGCTTGAAACAGCTCTTCCGGAGTGAGCGGAAGCCGGAGCCGGCTGAATCCCAATTCATGGGCAACGCGGCTGGCCAGTTGCAGCATATCAGCAAACGAGTCGCTGTAGGCATATTCCATCAGGCGCAGCGCGTTTCCGGCGCGACACCCCCGGATATAGGCCAGCAGCCGCCCCTGACGGCGCAGCACCTGGAAAAAGTCGGGGTCGTCGCGGGCGAACTCCACCTGTCCGCGCCAGTAGGCGGCATCCCGCTGAACGGCGCCGGTTCGTGGCGGACTGAAGATTTCATAGAGCGCCATGACATCCGCCAGGTCGTTTTCGATTGAAAACCGGCTGACATCACCGCGTGGGGCTTCATCGACGGGCTGGATGTAAAATTCGTTTCGGTCCACCGGACGAAATCCCAGACCGGCGAAAAACGGAGCAATGCGGGTAAACAGCATCGCCAGCTCAAATCCTTGCTGCAAAGATGTCTGCAGCACGTAACGCATTAATCCGGAGGCGTAGCCCTCGCCCCGGAAATCCGGATGGGTGCCCACATTGCCAATACCCGCAAGCCGGATGGGTTTCCCGCGGACATACATTTGGTGCGGGAATCGCTGCACCACACCAACGATGCGATTGTTCAATCGGGCTAAAAACGTGTCGCCGGGCTCGAGCGTTGGGTCCAGATCCAGCCGGCGTCGAAAATATTCTCCCGGCGTGCGCTCAAAAGCCTGTTGCGTCACCTCGAGCGATTGCAACACCTCTTCGCGGGACTCCGCGGGACGGTATTGAACAGTCATAATCAGCGGCTCCTGTGGATAATCGTTTTTCCCGGTGAAATTGAGTTAGTCTTTTCAGGCAATTTTGTCGGTTATGAATGATTCAAAATACACATGCAATTTCAAATTCGCAACGGCAAAAGGAGTGGCTTTTCATGCTCGCGGGAATTGACTATGCCATCGTGATTGCCTATTTAGTGGGCGTTTTGCTTCTGGGAGTATATTTCCGAAAATTCGTCCACACCTCGCGCGACTATTTCCTCGGCGGCCGGTTGATGCCGTTCTGGGCGATCGGCATGTCGTTGGTGGTATCGGATATCGGGGCGGTGGATTTTGTCGGTGCCGCCGGACAGGCTTACCGCTACGGGGTCGTGGTCGCCAATTTTGATTGGATCGGATGTGTACCGGCGATGATTCTGGCGGCTTTCGTGTTTGTGCCGTACTACTGGCGCGCCGGAGTCTATACCATTCCGGAATACCTGGGACGGCGCTACAATGACTACGTGCGTGCCGCTGAAGCCCTCATCTGGATCGTGTTTCAAGCCTTCGGCCTGGGGATCATCTTTTGGGCCAGCGCGATTCTGCTCAACACTCTGATGGGCTGGCCCAAAGGGGTATCGATCATCATCACCGCCACCATCACCGGGCTGTACACCGTGTTCGGCGGACTCGCGGCCGTGGTCATGACCGACGTCGTGCAAATGATTATCATGTACATCGGCGCCGCCGCCATCCTGATCATGGGGCTGATCTCGGTAGGCGGATGGAACGGCCTGATGGAAAAGGTGCTGGCCATGGGCCCGGAATATCAAAACCATTTCGATTTGATTCTACCGGCGGATACCACCACCCCCTATCCATGGACCGGCATCCTGTTTGGCCTGACCTTTGTTCTGGCCAACGCGTACTGGATCGGCAACCAGACCATCGTGCAGCGCTGCCTTGGCGCCAAATCCGAATGGCACGCGAAAGCGAGCATGCTCTGGGGCGCCTTTTTGAAGCTATTCATCCCCGTGCTGGTGATGTTTCCGGGGCTAATCGCCGTTGTCGTTCATCCCGGACTTGAAAACGGCGATGAGGCGGTCCCGCGCATGATCCGCGATATGCTGCCGCCGGGCCTGACCGGGCTGCTGTTCGCGGCTTTTTTTGCGGGATTGATGTCTTCCGTGGATTCCAGTCTCAACTCCACCGCAACCCTCTGGACCAAAGATATTTATGAACGCTACATTCGTAAAGGCGCTTCGGACCGCCATTATCTGCTGGTGGGCCGTTTGGTCACCCTGGTCATTCTGTTGCTCGGCGTTCTCACCGCGCCACTCAGCGAAAAATTCCCCGGCATGTATGTTTATGTGCAAACCCTGCTTTCGTTCTTTCAGGGGCCCACGCTGGCGATTTTGCTGCTCGGCATGTTTTGGACACGCACCACACCGGCCGGCGGCCTGACAGGTTTGATCGGAGGGATCGCCCTTTCCGCCTTCCTGTACTGGAAGAAGGCCAGTTTTTTCACCATTGAGGACCCGTTTTTGTATATTTCCTGGTGGTCGTTCGTCGGCGCCTGCATCATGACCGTCGGGGTCAGCATGATCACCCGGCCAAAGCCGCGCGAGGCACTTTACGGCCTGGTTTTCCGCCTGGAAGAGCGCGACGCAGCGTTACAGGCAAAACTTCGGAATCGCCTGAGTCGCAACCGCTAAGTCCGACAATCGTTCTGGAGGCCATATGCTAAACTTTGATTGGCTACAGTCGGTCTCAACCGGCGCAGCAAAGGGCATCATCATTTCCCTGTTTATTTTGATCGGGATAGCTGTTTGGTTTTTGAAAAAAGAATACATTGTTCTGGATGTTGAATCGCCGCGCCCCTGGCACAATCTAAAATGGTGGGCGACCGGCGTGCTGATCCTGATTATTGCGATTTACCTGTACTTTTAGGTTCTGGCTGAAAGAAAGGCCGCCCCCAAAGCCTCCATTCAGGGGCATTACCGCATAAGCGGCAATCCATAAGGAATCGTTACTCCCGGATGCCCGCTTCCGCGGGTATGCTGATTTTGGGGTAATGCTTCTGTTTTTGGATGACCCCCGGCTTGATTCGAGTTATCAAAAAGCATTCCGCGACCGGCACGCTCATGCCGTTGCGGTCAACAATTGGTCAGTCATGCTTTTGAATTCGAGCGTTCGATGATTCACTATTTGAGGAGAGCTTGATGAAACCGAAATCAGAAGAAGGCATTCGGAAAGGCGAAGCAGAAATTCGGCGTGCACTGGGCGTTTTTCTGGCGTTCTTCGGATTGGTTCTGCTCGTGGCCATCTTCTTTACTCCCACTTCCCTGGGCAAAATTCTCAACCTGGCATCGGGAGGTCTATTAACTTTCATCGGGGGCTGGCTGATTCGACACGCTCACAAAAGCCTGGCCGACCACGGCTCATCTTCGGTTTTGGAACGATAATGCCGGAAGCAACAAAAAAAATTCAGATCATCCGCGCTTCTTTTTCCGCAGACCAGGCCCGGGAACGGCTCAGTCGCAACATCCTTTTCCGCCGGCGCTATCCGGACACGGTGGAACTGCTTTACTTGCCGTTTTACATCTTTGAAATGCGCCTCGAACCGGAGCTGAAAGAATACGGCGCCGTGGATGGCATCCACGGCACCTTTTTGTATTTTGATCCTTCTACGCTGACCGCCGACGAGCCGGCGCGCCCGCTTGAACTGCCGCCTCCGGTGCTAAGCCAGGAGGAAGCCAGAGAGCGCGCCATTTCCGAATACCGCCGCGCCCTGCTGTTTGCCGGGATGCGGCGAGGCGGAAGGGCCTGGCAAATTCGATCCGTACAGCCGTATGGATTTTACTATTTGCCTTACTGGGTGGGCTACTTCTCCCGCAAGCGCTTTGTCCAGATTGCCATTATCGACGGTCTGGCCGGCGAACCGCAGGGCCCGAAAATTCGCCGCGCCATTCTCGACATCATTCACAACCATTCCATGTGACCCCGCTTACTCCGTTCCCGTTCAACGCCTCCAAAAGTCGCTTAAAACATATAACTGACGCTGATATTCAATTGATCAAGGCCGGACCGGGCCGCGTTGGAGCGTTTCATATAATCAATTTTAAATGAGATATTGGAAATGGGCTTGTACTGTACGCCCAAATATAGGTTCGTGCGGTCGTTCTTTGGATCGATCGAATACCCGACCGGAACCTTCGCCTGTGAATTCACCCGCTCATATTGGATGAACGGGGAGACGACGGCAGAGCTGCCACTGAGAAAATGCGGCAAAATGTTGTAGGCAAAAAGCACATAATACCCATACTGCTGTTCGCCGATACCATCCGCCCCGGTCAAATTCAGGGCCTGATTCAGTTCGGCCGCCTGCCCGATCTGCGTCCGGGCGTAAAGGGCGCGGGCTTCAATGCCACGATGGCGGTAAATGGCATGCAACGACAGGATGGACACGGGCACGTCCAGCGGATTACCGTCGATGCTTTGCAAGCCCTGAGCCGTATTTCCAAAATAGAAAGAACCGCCCAAAATGAGACCGGCAATGCCCGAATAATCCACGCGACCGGAGACCACAAAATCTTCGGCGATGGCCCGCGCGCCGCTTTGCCGAGCCTTTCGCACCCCTTTGGGAGAAAGCTTTCTCGCATCAAATCCTTCCAGAAGGTAAATGCGGTAGGACAGATCATCCGTGATGTTGCCCAAAGCTCCAAAGCCGTTTGCTCGCCAGGTAGTGGGCAAAATCTGTTGCTCCATTTCAGGCCGCAAAGAGGTATAAAACGTCGGGGGCTCGTGCCATTCGTTCACAATGCCCATGGGAACCAGGATCATACCGGCGCGTGCGATCAATTTAGGCGAAATCTCGAAGTCCAAATAGCCAAATTCCATGGCAACCGCGCCGGGGCCACTACCACCGGCGATCCCGTGTTCAATTTCAATCTCCGAGTTGAAATAAATACGATCGCTGAATTTATACCCGAGGTAGATGATGTTTCGCAGGTAGTCGATCCGGTCGGATTGATTGGCTTCCGTGCCATCCTCATAGCGGTCGGCAAAGGATTCATAAACCACTTCACCGTAGCCCGCCAGGGAGACCCCGGTCTTCTTCACAAAATACACCTGCGAGGCTGCCGGTCCCAGACCAAGATAGCTTTTATACTGCCGGTCCGAAACCTCCTGCAACTTGGCCATTTCAATCTCTTCGGTCAAAATCTCAATCCGCCGCATCAACTCACGCAACGTATCCTGACGGGCGGTCTGAGCCTGTCCCATTTTGAGACTCAACATCTGTTGCAAAAGCAACGCAATGAGAACCAAAAGCGATTTACGCATGCTTTCTCCTCCTGTAAATTAGGATAACAAAAAATTGAATGATTTAACCCAATGATTGACATAAAAGCCATCCCCCGGAACATCTCCCCGAAAACAGCCGAATCCGGTGGTCGCCCTCCACCTCGGATGGTTCTACCGTGCCGGCCAGCGACCGGTCAGATTCCGAAAGGTGGAAACGACCCACCCCCAATGTCCTGAAAAGTTCCCCCGGGCTATTCACCTGCCCACCTGCTTGCATTATCAATATTCTTATGATTTATTTAACTTTCTATAGAATATTCCTTCTGCATTTGTTTTATTATTAAAACAAGCAGGTTCAAAAAAAAGCAGAACCCATTTTGAGGCTCTACCTTCTCACAAGGACGCCGCAAATTTAACAAATTTTTACAAGCAAGTCAAATACTTTGTCCTATTTTTCTTGTCCATTTGGGTTTTATTCTTTATACTTCAGCAACACAGACGAAATGGTTTGCGCCCAACCTTTTTGCCTTTCATCAGGTAATCCAGATCGTCGGTAATGCACAGGGAGATATCCTGCCTATGAAACTTCAGTTTATATTGGATTGGATTCGTAAAATCGAGGATCCGCAATCACTGAGCCATATCGCCAGAGCCGCCAGTGACCGATACCAGCAGCTCATAAACGACTCTAAACATGCATCGCGGTCGTTCTCCGTCGGCGATGTCGTTTCATTTTCACTGTCCAACGGCCGCCAGTTGCACGGAATTATTGAGGGTGAAAGCAAAAAAAATCTGAAGGTGCTGGCTGAGAACGGCACGATATACCGGGTGCCGCGCGCTTATGCCAAAAAGGAAAGCACCGCCCCCATCAAAGCCAAATTAAGGCCGGTAGCCCGGGTGGAAAGCGTTTTGCCGTTGGTGCTGTCCGAAAGTGAACGGCTGCTGAATGACAGTGGTTTGCGCCTGCCGGTTCGTTACAAGCGCCGGGTATGGTCCACGCATTTCCGCCCAAACCGTCATATTCAATATGGGGAACGCTGTCTGGCCTATCAATTGACTCCGGTGCGCGCCACCGACAACGTGGGGGCCAACTTGCGCCGATTCAAACTTCCCGCAGATATTCCCGGCCGGTTAGCCATGCTGGTATGTCATGAGGTATCTCATGCGATTGCCCACAAACGGTATGGTCCGAACATTCCCCCGCATGGTCGGCAATTTTTTGTGGTGCTCAGCGAACTGGTGGATAGTGAATTTGCCGATATCCGGCAAAAATTCCAGAAGCTGCTTTCCTGAAATACTATCGAATGGCTTTGCCAGCGCATCTTTGCATTTAAAAATTGTTCAACTCATTCTCCATGGAATGGGATAACCTTGCTTTGCGCACGCCCGTACCATCCTCAACCGGCTCGGAATCGCTCTGATGATGCTGATTCTGCTGCGACTGCATTTCCAGTTCTTTGATTGCCGATAAAGTCGGAGACGGCGTCGTCCTGCTCAGGCAATACAGATAATAAATAGATAGCCACATTGTGTCCGCTCACAGGTTCCATCGTTGATGATTGCTCTATTGCTGCATGCCCCTGCAACTCACCCTGCGTTTCTACAAACCGCAAATCGCATGCCATTCAAACGGAGCCCGCCGGATGCTCATAACTTCTTATTTTTCAGACAACTTTTTCGTTTGGTATCATCCTTACCGGTTTTAAAATTATTCAGGTTGATACACAGTGTATTAGCGGTAGGCAAAACATTGATGAAGCGTGTCGAAGCGAACCGGTCTTTCTCCGGTATCCGCGGGAGGGAGAAAAGGCTTGTAGCTGCATCAAATTTAGGTTATATTTTAATCCGCATTTTCAGGCAACAGGAGGAAATCAATATGGATCATACCCGTTTTGATGATCCCGTGGTAGAAAAAGACCTGGTTCTGATTCACATCAATGATCAGCCGGCGTTTTATGCCCGGGTCGAGGGCTTTGAACCGGATCACAAGCCCAACTGGTGGCATGTGAAGCTCCTGGCATTGCTGTTCCCGCCCCAGCTCATCACCTGGATTCTCCGCCGCGAGCAGATCAACGGCGAACCGTTCACCATGCAGGGCACGCCGATCCGTATCGAAAAAGTCAAAGTGCCACAGGAAACCGCCGCCGATCCGGAGCCGGAACCGCAATCCGGACATGAGGTGAGCGACAAGCCTGCCGCCGGCGAGGGCAAGCAGGCGCGTATCCTCTCTCTCGGTGACCGCAAAGACCGCGACTGATCCCGCCCGCCGCGGCGTTTTACCGAAAGCTCACGTTTCCGTTGATTTGCTGCAATAAATTTTGCACCGCCGCGTGGATGATCGGAGCCGCATCCGGACCGAGGGAATTCACCTCTCCGTACGGAGATTCGGGGGCAAGATACAAATAGGGCGGCTTTTCATCCCATTCGCTTCGGGGGATAATATAGCCGATTTCATCATTAGCAAGGCCGAAAATAAATTTAAATTCACCGGGCATCATTTCCCGGATGGGCGGCACCTCCACCGGCTGCACATCAAAATCCCTGCCTTCCGGCGCTTCGATACCGCCGTTCACAATTTCCGGATAAATCTCCCCGGGGATGCTCACAAAACTCGCCGGTCCCAGGGTCCATGCTGAAACTTCAGTTCGCAGCCGGATCCAACCGCTGAATCCGCGATCGAGCACACCCAATGCCGCCGCTAAACGGAAGTTGCGGTTTTTCATGGGGATGAATATGGTTTGTGACCGCAACTGGATGCCCGCCTTTTCAACCGTGGGCAGTTCATTCCGGTTCAAAAGCTGAATGACCGTCCGCGCCACCTGGGCGCCCTGGGCGCGCGCTTTTTCGAATGTCGCGCCGGTATAAGTAGTATCTGCAAACGGGTCGGCGATCGGGAATTCGGGCTTGGTGGTCATCAAACCGCCGATGGCGCCGTTGACGTACACGGCCACTCCGCCGAGCCCTTCCAGGAGGGTTTTACCATTCTGTGTGATGCCTTCTTCCACAAATTTACGGATGTAGTGCGGGAAATCCGAGGTGATGTACAGATTATCCGACCACAGGGTTTCCGGGTGGTTGGCCCAGTTGATCAACACGCCGAGGGTGGTATCGGCTTGTGCATCCACGGCATGCAGCACACGAATCCCCGCATCCAGCACGTACGGCCGACGGGAGTCTTCCACCCAAGCTTTCCCGGATTCGAGGTCTTGCGCAAAACGCAGCCGGGCCGGTCGCAGCTTTTGCACGGCATCGATGACCGCACCGGCCGCCTGCTCAATCACCATGGCTCGATAATCCGGATTCACGCCGCTTTTGAGAATTTTCGGCCCCCAGATGCCGATCAAATCCGGCGCCTCGTGGTTGTGCGTGCTGCAGACAATCGTATAGTCCACCTGCAGATCGGCGGGAATGCGGTTGCGCACTTCGATGACATCATCGTGCATAAATCCAATGGCGTCGAGCACCACCAGCGCAATGCGGGTCTGGCCGTCATCCAGTACCATAGCCCGTGCCCATAAATCGTCATGGATGCCGACGGCGGGCCGGTTGTGATGAAATCCGGCGATCCACACGCCATCGAAACGGCCGTTGCCGTTTCCATCCTGCCAAATATCCCCTTTTTCGGGATGAAACTGAGCGTCGCCATCCACATCCTTCCAGGTATCAGGGATTTCGGGGGTAATTTTCCGGGCAGCGAAGCCGGCTTTGAGCGGTGCCGGCGCTTGCGGCGGATCGATGCTCAGATTTTTGCTGTATCCCGGATGGCGATCTCGGACGTTATAACCGATCCAGAAAAGCACCCCAATCACCAGCAGTAGAAACAGGCCCCCGATTCGCAGCAACCATTTTTTCATCGCTCCCTCCAGAGGTTTTACAGTACCGGCCAGGGCGGCACAATCAGGTGCGTCACTCTCCCGGGCTCAATGGCAAACATCGGATTCGGACTGATGTACAGGGTATCCAGCATGGTTTGATTGATCCAGACTTCGATTTCATTGCGCAGCCGCTGTAAGGTATCCGGATAAACGATATTGGGTTGATTTTGAGGTTTCAGCCCCACCTGACTGGCAAACAAACGCGATAGATAGTAACTGCTCCACATCTGAACTTCACGCTGCACTTTGTCGCGCTTGTGGTATCCCTTCCGCCGGGCCTCTTCGGCAATCAGTTCATCGCGCACGATGTTTTTGATATCCGCCAGCAACTGTGAGCGCATCATCAGCGGCGAAGTTTTGTTGAAATCGATGCGGCGCACACGCAGCTTGTTCAGCATCTCCCGCAGGGTGAAATGCCCCCCTTTGAACGTGATCAGCGGCTCATCCAATTTGCTCTCGAACACGGCTTTGATGCTGTCCGCGCCCAGCTCGCCCGGCTTTTTGCCATCGGCCAGTTTTTCCGCCCCTTCCTGATATTCCAAAATGTGATCCAACCAATTGGCCAGCGCCGTGAACACCTCACCCTTGACCACCACATTTTTATCGTTCATGTAGGATTCGATGAACTTCCCGGTGAGCGTGTCGGCCTTGCGCTTCCGCAGCGTTTTTTCGACTTTGATGCGCAACCGCTCCATCATGACGCGGTCCTGCGGTAACTCCTGCGGCTGAATGGACACCACCCGCATTACCACAAATCCGTCCGGCGTTTTGATGACCGGTGAAATGTCGCCTTCTTGCATTTGATACAGCGGTTTCTCCAACTCATCGATCCAGTCGCCCCAGGTGACGTCGCGGGTGTAATCCTGCGGCTTCAGTGCGTCGCCGTAGAATTGCCGCATGGCTTCGTCGAACGAAGTGCCATCCTGCAGCGCACGACGGAACTGCTCCGCCAGCTCTTTTTTGCGCGCCGCGAAGACCTGTACTGTGAACCGCTTCTTTTTTTTCTCGAGGACATCGCGGATTTCGCTTTTGCTGATGTTGACCTTTCGCCGCACCATGTCATCGTAGAACTCTTTCAACGCGGCGCGCGTCTCCGCATAGCGGCGCATTTCCTGATAGGAAGCGTTGGTATCCAGTTGCGCGCGCCGGGCGGCCACGGCCATGAGCTTTTCGGCAATGAGCAGCTCCAATAGCCCCTCGCGCTCCTTTTTGCCATTCACCGTTTCGAATCGCGGTGGCGGGAAAAATTGCGTACGGTACAAAAATTCCCGCTGCGAAATTTCGATGCCGTCCACGCGCGCGAGCGGCTCATCGAGAGGGTCCTTTTTCTTGCCGCACTGGCTCAGCACCAGTGTTGCCATCAGCATAAGCAATATATAAGGAAAACGTTTCACAGCCATTTTCATTTCCTTGATCGTCATTAAAAGCCGTTGAGGTATATGATAGCGGCGGCCACCGATTGGTCCTGAACCGTAACAACCGGGCAATTTGATCGCGTGTATGCTTCCGGATTTGCTGGCAAAATTCCTGTCAATAATTCAGGTCTATGCATTTGTATGGCCAAAATCGGTGACCATCCGAATCATCCGTCTCATCCGCATTCGCTCTTGGTTTTCCCCTCGCAGAGGCACGGAGCGCGCAGAGATTTTTCTCTATGATCCGTCACCCCAGGATCAGCGTCGTTCTTCAATTTGAGAAGCAATCGTTTTTTTATCAGCCGCGGATGAACGCGGATCAAACGCGGATGAATCCGCTTACAACCATTTCCAAAAGCAAAGTTTAAAGCAAAACAAAAGAACACTCGTGGAACTAAAGAGAATGACTTCCACAGGCCGTATCTGTGACCATCCGCGTCATCCGTGTTTCATTCAAACGCCGCTACCAGCCATAGCGTTCCGGTCCCCAGGATTTTCTTTGAATCTGCTGTTCCACCCACACGCGCATGCGCTCCGGCACATCCTCGGAAATGATGGTACCGGCGCCGAGCACACTCCACGGGCCCACCTTGACTCCCGGCATGATGATGCAATTGACGCCGGTGCGCACATAATCGCCGAGATAGGCCGCGTTCGCGCCCCAATCCGGCTTCTCTTTGTGGCCGCGAATGCGGTGTTCGGTCTGGTCGTCATCAAACCGTAAATTGCCGCACACGGTGGCCGCGCCGAGATCGCAGGCGGTGCCCAGCACGCCCCAGTATTCGCCGTAATGGTAAAAATACGTCCGGTCCATCATCAATCCGCCGAACTCAGCCGCGTGACCGATGATGCAGTGATCGCCGATCACCGAGCCCTTTTCCACCTGGCAGTACCGCTGAATGCGCGTATGGTTCCCTATGACGCAATTGGCTTCGACAATTGCGCCGTCGGTGATCACGGTATTGTCGCCCACAATTAGATTGCCTTTGATGATGCACCTCGGTCCGATTTCACTGTGTTCGCCCAGCCGGATGTGGCCTTCGATGAGGGCGCTGTCGTGCACCCGGGCCGTCGGCGCGATTTCATCGCGGGTCAGCCGCTCGGTGCGGTAGTGCGCCAGCTCGTAATTGGCGCGCATGAGGTGCCACGGCTTGTCGATGTCCACAAACGGAGCACCGATTTCAACCGCCTGCCACTCCATCCCGGCCTCGATGCTCATCTGAATGCTCTCCTCGAAATGCCATTCGTCCGGCGGCATCTGCCCCACTTCAATGGACTGCATCCGACCGGGATTGGCTTCCAGAAACGGCAACAGCTCGGCGGGACGAAAGCGAAAGCCGCCGGCAAACCGATGCGTCACATCCTCGCGGGGATGGCCGAGCACCTGAACGATCCGCCCGCCATCCACACGCGCACACAGCCAGTGCCGTGACTCGCCCGCGGCCACCGGGTACATCAACGCCGCCGGGCTTTCTTCCGCGCCGATGAGCGGCTCGAGATGTTCCGGTGTCAGCACGACATCGCCGTAGAGTACCAGAATGTCATCGCCGGGCTGCCAGTTCTGCGCCTGCAGAGCGGTCAACAGCGCATGCGCCGTGCCGATGGGATTTGTCTGCTCGATCCACTGCACCGGCGGCAGATCACGCAGGGCGTAGCGCAACTGTTCCTGCCGATACCCACAAACGACGGTGATCGCGCCGATGCCCGCCTCCCGCAGCATCGCCACCGTCCAGCGGATCAGCGGCTGGCCGGCGACAGGGAAGGCCGCTTTGTTCTGGGTCACGCCATAAGGCCAGGCCTTTCGGCCTTTGCCTGCGGCGAGAAGAATCGCCTGCTTGATGGTTGTGTTCGCCATGGGAATGTCGCTTATGCGTTTGGTAGGTCCTCGATCGCTTTCAGTGCCACCGCCACGGCGCGCGTGGCCTCCTCCAGGGAAACGCGCGGCCGGTGCCGGCCCGCCAACCAGTCAAGAAAGTGCAGCATTTGCAGCGCGTACGGATCCGGAAGCCCGCGCAGGGGCACATGTTTTTCGGACTCGCCGCGGGCGATCACCAGCTCCGGCCGATCGCCCGGCCTGCTCTCGATATGTCCCTCCGTTCCCTCGATGTGGAACCGCTGCTCGAAACCGTCATGCAGCCAGCTCCCCTCGATGGTCGCCTGTTTGCCGTCGTTCCAGTGCCAGTGAACCAAAGCATGCCGGATGCCCTGCGGGTCTTTTTGCGCATCGACTTCCACGCGGATGTCATCGGGCTCGCCAAAAGTCCACAGCAGCCAGTCGAAATCGTGGATGATCAAATCGAGGATGACGCCGCCGCTTTTTTCGAAGTCCAGAAACCAGTTCTGACTGCCTTCCGGGATGCGGTTGAGCCGATGACATACGATGCGCCGCACCTGCCCGAGGTCGCCGCGCCGGACGATTTCATGCGCCTGCTGATAAGCATGAAAGAACCGCAGCACATGCCCCACATACACCCGCCCCTCGCCCAGGCGCCGGATGTCCTCGCATTCCGCCACGGTGCGAGCGAGCGGTTTTTCGCAAAACACCCTTTTGCCGGCTTGCACTGCAGCCCGGACATGCTCCAGATGCAGGTGCGTCGGCGAGCAAATCACCACCGCGTCGATGTCCGGCCGCGCCAGCATGGCATCGAGCGGCATCGGATCGCCGCCGAACTGCCGGGCCATCGTCCGAGCGCTGTCGTTACTGCGCGATGCCCATGCCGCAATCTCACCGCGATGCAGGGATTGCAGTGCCTGTGCATGCACCTGCGCAATCATGCCGGCGCCGATGAACCCCAGTCGCATTTGCACTCCATTTTTTTCTTAGGATTTGAATATATTAATAAAGGATATCACCATGCGAGAATCAAGGGAATTTGTACCGATGAGGGAAAAGGCGGGAGTGCAGGCTTTGTGTATCACAATATGGTTTGAATTTCCCGGGCGAGGTTTCACAGGTTGGTAATGGTTTGGTCGAGGATGAAATTGCTGGTCTCAAGAACATGCTGGCTATGGATGTAGGCTTCGATGACTTCTTTTACTTCCCGGTGCCACCAATCCCTTCTGTGCAAGAAGGCCACCCAGCCGCTGGTATCCACAAAAGCCGCCTGTTTATTTTTCATCACCATAGATATATTGATCTACAAGCTCCGAAAAATTGCGGGGAACCCCTTCAATATCGATCGGTTTGAAATTGAGAAGCGGGTCTTTTTCCACGTTGCTAATGGTGAAACTCACCAATTGCAGTTTAATATAAAATTTGACAAGCTCTTCTGGCGTTGTATTCTTTTTTCTGGCCATTTCTTCAAGCCGTTCCATCCATTTCGGCTCAAGCTCAAGCTTTAAAATATTTTTTTTCTTCGCCATATCAACCTCCCGGACGAATTATTTTTCGATGCAAGTTACATCGCAGCGATGCAAAATGCAATAAAAATTCACAGATCCGGCTGCTGTCCCAAGAGAGCTATTGCTACTGGTTTCTCCGTCGTGGATGAATACGGATAGGCAGCTTAGGATAAAGTTCAATTGGTTTAATCGAAACCGCCGAGTGCACAAAGGGCGCAGGGTGTTTCCCTTTGGGTTCTCGGCGAATTTAGCGAGAAAGTTCGTCCATTCGCTCCTCGCAATGGCTGAATCGGCTCCACATTCGATACTTAACCTAATCAAGGTGAATGGGCAAATTTTTTAATTAAAAGTATCCGTGTTTCATCCGCGTGCATCCGTGGCTGATTAAAAAACTCATTTGTTCCCATGATTTGGCAATGGGTATAATTTTTGACCCACGTCTGGCAAACAAGCAAAGTATTTTAAACTGAAGGCTTCCGCGTTCCATCCGCAAGAATTTGTGGCAAGACTACAAATCAGTTCCTTTTTCCTAAAGACACAAGCTGGTAGCTTATGCTACAATGTTACAAGCTGGAAGTTTGTGCTATAGCAGTAGCGCAAGCATCCTTGCTTGCGATCAGGTAGAAGGCCGAAAAGAATCGCAAACCATATCACTCCGCAGCAATCACAAGCTGGTAGCTTGTGCTACAAGGCCTCCGTGGCTAACAAAAATTTATCAGCCCATGCATTGGGAATTGACAGTGATCCCGGTGGGCCGCATCATAAATCGACTAAAACTCTTTTCACCTCTGCGAGATTTT
>WFVT01000381.1 GCA_015491485.1 Candidatus Zhuqueibacterota bacterium | reverse complement strand
CACTGAAGCGACCAGGTCTGGTCATCGTGAACGAACACAAAGAGACCGGCGTTGGGGCGTTGTAAGTTGAGGTGTAAGGTCAATGGGATTTGCAGCGCGTAATATAGCATGAGATAGACAATTCCCCCGTGCGTAACCACCCCGACTCTCTGTCCCGGATACCGCGAAACCATTTCCTGCATGAACGGAATCACCCGGTCCATCACCTGCTGCCGGCTTTCGCCGCCCGGAATGACATAGTGGGGATCGTCCCGCATAATCGACTCGGCCACCTCCGGGTGTTTCTTTTTCGCTTCTTCCCAGGTTTTGCCCTGCAAAACTCCCAGATGGCGTTCCCGCAAGCGATGATCGTATTGCACGGTCAGGCCGGTTTCCGAAGCAATGGCCACGGCGGTTTGTTTCGCCCGCTGCAAATCACTGCTGTATAGCGCAGCCAGACGATACGTCCGCAGGCGCTTCGCCACGGCTTCCGCCTGGCGTTCTCCCAGTTGACTCAATGGGGGATCCAGATGCCCCTGCATGATTTTGCGTTTATTCAATTCCGATTCCGCATGCCGGACGACGATCAGTTCAGTAATACTGTCACCTCCTCCATTCACGTTATGCGCCGCAGGACGGTTTGCGATGACATTCGCTTCTTATTCTTCATGAGCCGCAATGCGGATGCGGTCTTTCTCGGCATCCAGCGTGGGCGGACGAAGTTGCCCTTCGGTGGATGCGACCACCGTCGCCACGGTGGCATCGCCGGTGATGTTGGTCACGGTGCGCAGCATATCCAGAATGCGGTCCACACCGAGAATCAGGGCGATACCGGCGCTGGGGACGTTGACCGCTTCCAGAATGATCACCAGCATGATAATTCCGGCGCTGGGTACCGCCGCCGTACCGATGGATGCCAGCACCGCCGTTAAAATGATGGTGAGCTGGGCGCCGATATCCAGCCCCAGGTTGAGCGCCTGTGCAATAAACACCGCCGCCACAGCCTGGTACAGCGCCGTTCCATCCATGTTGATGGTCGCGCCAAGGGGAAGTACAAATGAAGAGACCTCCTCAGAAACGCCCAGATTTTCTTCGCATCGTTCCATGGTCACCGGCAATGTGGCTCCGCTGGAACTGGTGGAAAACGCCACCAGTTGCGCCGGGGCAATGCCCTGAAAAAACGTTTTGAGCTTCATGGGAGTAAAGAGTTTCAAAAGCAGCGGATAGGTTACCACCGTGTGGATGAACAAACCGAGAATGACCGTCAGGCAGTAGTATCCCAGCGCGCTGAGCAATTCGACCACCTGCGCCAGATTGTCTTTTGCCACACTGTTAATGGTATCCGCAATCAGGGCAAAAACACCAATCGGCGCCATGAGCATGATGATATCCACCAGCCGGATGATCACATGGTTGAACCCCTCAAACAGCTTTAAAACCGGCTCTGCATGCTCTTTGTTGACTTGAATGAGGCCGATGCCGATGAGGATGGAAACAAAGACGATTTGCAGCATATTGCGGTTGTTGCTGGCTGCCCCGAAAAAGTTGGACGGCACCATATCGACAATGGGCTGCAGCGGTCCCCGCTGCTTGGCCTGTTCCGCCATTTCCGTCCGGCTTTGAACATCGGCCTGGTAGGTCTGCTGCAGTTCTTCGCGCATGTCCGCCGGCACTTTGTGGCCGGGCTGCAACACATTGACCAGAACCAGCCCGATCGTCACGGAAACCACGGTGGTGGAAATGTAAATGGAGATGGTCTTGCCGCCGATCCGCGAAAGCTTGCGGAGATCGGATAACGAGGCGACACCGGTGATCAACGAGGCGAGCACCAGCGGAACGGCGATCAATTTCAGCAGGTTGATGAAGATGATGCCGAAGGGGGCAATCCAGTTGCTGGTAAAAGTGCCCCAGCCGTTCAGTGCACCGATAATGCCGTAGATTAAGCCCAGAATCAGACCGATAATAATCTTCCAGTGCAGTGCCAGTTTCATGAACTCCTCCGAAATTTATGATTGCGGGAAAAATTTTTGCAAAAATTGAATGTGCGCTTCAATGCGCGATCTCCAGTATTCGCGATTGTGCCCGCCGGGAAATTCCCCATATTCCACCGGCACGCCGTGGACTTGCGCGCTGTCGCGGTAGGCCCGGTTCACTGCAAGGGCAAAATCTTCCGTGCCGCAATCCACAAGAATGCCCTTGTTGCGGCCTTTCAACCGCCGGACCAGAATCACGTTGCTGTTCTTTGCCCACCGCTCTTTGAATTGCTCATAGGGACCAAGTCTGCCCTGAATATTCCAGCTTTGCGGAAAGGGCCGCAAATCAAGAATCCCGCTCATGCTGCCGGCTGCCGCAAAACTGTCGGGATACAGAGAAATGAAGCGCAGAGCGCCGTGCCCGCCCATGCTCAGGCCGGTGATGGCCCGCCCGCGATGCCCCATCGTGCGGTAGGTGGTATCGATGTAGGTGATGACTTCACGCAGAATGTGGGTTTCATAGCGAACGGTGGAATCCACCGGACTGTCCACGTACCAGGAATCGTAGCCCCCATCCGGACAGACCAGGATGGTTTCATATTTCGAGGCCAGCGCCGGCAGATCGGCGATTTTGATCCACTGCATGTAGTCACCGCTATAGCCATGAAGCAGATAAATAACGGGATACCGGCGGTTTTGGTTTTCTTTCTGATGATAGCTTTCCGGAAGGATCGTGGCCAGCGGAATGAATGTATGCATGGAAGCCGATGAGACGTATTCAATATGCACCTGGCCGGACAGCAGGGGCTTGATCCGTTCACACGAACTCAGAAGGCCGAAAACAAGCAGCAAAACACCTGCGAGTGCCGTACGTGACTGCAAAGCTCCCTCCAGTGGATGTAATTTGAATTGAAAAATATAGGCTAAGAAGCGGCAAAATACAAGCGGAAAGGTTCTAATCCGGCGGGCGACAGGCCCTTTGTCGGAAAAACCGCCGCCCCGGTCAGCGGGCCGGGAGGCGGTTCGACAAGTCAGGGCAGGAGCACGGTTTACACCAGCACGGCCACAAGGAGTTTGTAAAGAATGATAGCGATCACGCCGGTGACCGGCATGGTGATGATCCAGGAATAGATGATGTTTCGGATGACATGCAAATTCAGGGCGGCAATGCCGCGGGCAAAGCCAACACCGATCACCGAGCCCACCAGGGTGTGGGTGGTGGAAATCGGCAGGCCGAGTTTGGAACATACCAGAACGGTGGTGGCGGCGCCGAACTCTGCGGAAAATCCCCGCGACGGCGTCATTTCCGTGATTTTTTTGCCCACCGTTTCAATGACATTGCGCCCCCAGATCGCCAGTCCCAACACGATGCCACCGCCGCCCATGGCCAACACCCAGGTCGGCACCTGCACCTTCATGGCCACGGAGCCGCTTTTCATGATGTTCAAAATCGCCGCCAGAGGCCCGATGGAATTTGCCACGTCGTTCGCCCCGTGGGCAAAAGCCACGTAACAGGCTGTAAGAATTTGCAGGTCGCGGAATATGCGTTCGACGAATTTCAATTCTCCGTTCATGCGTCGCTCCAAGGACGGGAGGGTAAAATGGGCCAGGAGTGCGGCAACCACGGCGGCCGCCAGAGCGTACGTTACCGCCTGCCCGAGTGGTAAATCTAAATGTAGGTTTTTTAAGCCTTTGTAAATGAATGACAGGACCAGGATGAAGATGACCAGAGCGATCAGGAACGGCGCCAGCCGCTTGGTCGGCCCGGCCGGGTTCTTTTTCAATAAAATAGCTTTGCGGATGAGGGTAAACATGAAGAAGGCGATGAGGCCTCCCATCACTGGTGAAATAACCCAGCTCATGACAATGGAAGCCACTTTACCCCATTGCACATTGCCGCCTCCGGTACTGGAAATGATCCCGAATCCCAGGATAGCCCCGATAATGGAGTGCGTGGTGGAAACCGGCAAGCCAAATGCGGTGGCGATTTGCAGCCAGATACCGCCGGCCAGCAGAGCCGCCAGCATGCCGTACATCAGAAGTTCCGGCTGCGAAGCGAATGCTTCGGGGGTAATGATGCCTTTGCGGATCGTGTTGGTCACGTGAGAGCCGACCAGTACCGCGCCGGCAAATTCAAAAATAGCGGCTACCAGTATGGCTTGCTTAAAAGTCAGTGCTCCAGAGCCTACAGACGTTCCCATCGCGTTGGCGACATCGTTACCGCCGATATTCATGGCCATGTATAATCCGGCGGCAATGGCTAACCCCAAAATGGTCATCTCTAACATGGTGTTTTCCTTCCTCCAAATGTTACGTCGGCTTCATTCCAGGATGAGCAGGATGCGAATCCGATTGGCCAACCGTTCCGCGCGGTTAGCAATATCACCTACGGTCTCGAAAAGGCGCATCCACATGATGAAGGGCAAATACGACAGTTCGGATTCCAGTTCGAGCAACTTTTTGAAAAGCGCCTGCTGTGCCAGATCCGCTTCGTGTTCGGCAAGGCAAATCTCATCGATCATGTTTTTCACTTTTTCCGCTTCCGCGCCACCAAATGTCGTTTCCAGCAATTCATCCAGTTCCTGAACCACTTTATTGGTCAGTTCGGTGGTGAAATACACTTTTTCGATGAAGCGGTCAAGATCATCGATCAGAACCGGTGGGATCGTCATGGGCCGCAACGACAACAGTACGCCCACATCCTCGGCGCGGTCGGCGATGCCATCCTGAATGGCCAGAATTTCCAGCAAATCCCCGCGATCCACCGGCATAAACAGGCTTTTGGGAATATGATTGCGGATATCATTTTTAATAAGATCCGCCTGATGCTCATTGTGAGAGATCGCTTTGGCGATTTCTTCCACGCGCGACTGATCGCCCTGCTTGAGCGCCTCAAACAACTCCTTGACGCCTTCGCAGCATTTCATAACTTCATCCATATGCTTTTGCAGCGCAGAAAAAGGCGATCGTCCAAACAAATTGGCAATGTTTCGCATAAATCCGCTCCTCCGATCAGTGTAATGGATGGATTTGCTTATATTCTTGAGGAAAAACGCCCGATCCGAAGTCAGAAGGGATGCGTACCCCAAAACGGCTCATCAAAAAAACTTACGGATTAGAGGCCTAAAATGCAAAAAATAATTCCTGAAATGTTACATTTCTTTGATTTTTCAAAATAGCGATTTGGTCAGCTTTGGGGGGAAAAAAGTGGGAAATGCGCTCGGACATGCCAAACCGCTTGTTGGTAACCCGGTCGTTCATCACCTGGCCTGAATTCGAGCTGATCGTGACATGCGGGCGTTTGGGAATGCGTACGCGTGGCGATCATCCGGCGAACCGATCGAGGAGATCGGAGCTTGCGGAGCTTATTCTGGATTGGAAGGCGGGCTTCTCTCAATAACAGCTCCGGTCAAAATCATCGCTTGGCTGAGGTCTTTGCTTAAACCCGTTCAGAAATTCTTGAGGAATCTGCGCTTTTTCTTTCGATTCGCTTTGCAATCCCGGGCTGATTGGTTCAACGCCCGCGGCGTTTTAGAAAATCCGTCTGCAGGCGCGCTCTTTTCAGTAAGGCGTTTTACCGGTTTTACGGCAGTTTTGAGATGATGTACATCCTTTGCCGTAACGCGACAAAACAATCCAGCCCCGGGGCATCACCCCGGATCCATGGCCGTTTGAGAGTCTATCAGGGGCTGTCCAAAAAAAGAAAAATTGCCTCCGAATCGTCATGCCTGTGGAAACGGGCATCCAGGAGAAACAATCATTTGTGAATTGCCGCTTTCGCGGGAATGACGCTCAAGGGAGGTTTTTGGACGGCTCCTGCGCCATCTACGCGGCAGGAGTGCCTTTGGGGGATGAAGCGTCTATTGGCTAAAACCTGCAAGAAATCCGTTGCATTTGATGCGGGATTGAAAAACGGGAGATATTCAGAAACGAAAGATTTCCGGTTGCGGCAAACGGCGCTCCAATTGGGCGGGACAGATTCAATCGGCTATTCCGGCCATGTTTTTAACTCATCGCTTTCAAAAAGAATGAGATAAAAAAGGGGATGCCTCAATATTTAAACTGCCGGAGCCGTCCAGAAAATGGATTTTGAAATTTTGAAGATGATTTAGAAAGCCACTCTGGCGCGCAAATAAAGCTGATCGGTATCCTGCCAGGTTCCGAAAAGGGTGCCGGGACGGCCATCCACCACGAAAGCGCCCAGGGTCATCTCCAGATTATCCGCGGGCCGGTAAATCAACTCCGGGAAGAAACCGAGCCCGTACGTTTGCTTCACGGCGTTCCACTCGGCCACTTCCAGACCGCCGCCCATGGCAAAATCCAATGTCCCATTCAGGAAAGATTGTTTGAGCTGGACGAAAATATAATCGTGCAATTGATCGGCCCCGCGTTCGGTGAAAAATCCACGCATCCACTGCATGTTGAGATACACGCCGCCCGGAAACGTATAATCGCCACCAATGGTAAATTTCAGGTACGGCGCATCGTCCAGTTCCACGGAGGGATAAGCGGTGCCGCCGATCTGGGTCACGGAAACCACTTTCTCGGGCATGAATACCGCGGCTTCGCCCCAGAAGCCGATATCCCAGAGTTCGGTGGCGAAATCCAGCCCCAAAACCTGCATCCGCGGGAAACCAACTTCAAGACGATCAGGTGTGAGTCCTGAACTATCCATGCGCATGACCAGCCTCCGGAAGACCGGCATGTCATCGTATCCTTTGAAATAGCTGAGAGAATAATCCCAGTTGCCGAGGACGCCGCTGAATTTCAGCGCAAACATGCTGTTCTTCGGGGTGCGTGCCGGCAGGTCCAGACGGTCTTGCACACCGGCAAGTTCGCCGCCGAGAAAGAGCCCGGCGCTGTTGCGCGGCAACAGGATCGGCGTCAGGGATGGCAGCCAGACCGCAGTAAACGTGGCGTCGCCGGCATAGATGCTGCCTTTGACCGCCCAGGTGGGAATTTTTTCGGCGAAATTCACCAGATCCGAAAAATCATCCGGATTCAGATTGTCTGTGGGATTCAGGCGGTCGGCCGTGCCCCAGTTGATGCGCTGCTTGCCGATGCGCAAATCGAAGTTATCAAACAGGAAGCCATACACGTCGATATAGGCTTCCCAAACGGAAAGATCGGTGGGATACTGCTGACCGAGATCCTCTAAACCGGCCAGCGAACGTGTTCGCGGCAAGTCATAAAAACGCACGTCGAGGCTGGCAAATGTGTAAAGCTTTTCACCCATCGGCGCCTGCATCTCCAGCCGGAGACGGTTGTAAAAATCGGCGATGGTGGTGCTGTCGCCGCCCACCCGAAAACGTTTGTCCAATTGCAAATAGCCGCCAAACTGCAACGATTGTCCCGACAGGGCGCCGGCGTTGATCAGCAGGGCAACCATCAGCCAGCGCCGCCAGATCCCATGCCGCCGTTTTCGACTTCGCATCATCGTTCAGGCCTTTTCAGATTACGCTGCGTGAACAGTTTGTCGGATAGTCCCTGATCGAATTTCACGTCCTGCAATTCCAGGACGGTGCGGTGATTGCGCTGTACATCGCGCATTTCCATGGTCAAGGGCACCCAGTAGCCGTTTTTTTGCTGGATGTCGCGCAGGGTCAGAATCTTCTGGAGTTTGCCGTCACGGTCGTAATACTCCACCTTGCGGTAAACATAATTGGATGGATCGGCATACACCACCAGCTTACCGTAACTGACGTCGGCTCCGGGCAGCGGTGTGAGTTCCAGCACGTAGAGTCCGTTTTGATCGGGCAGCCGCTTTGCCCGGTAATCGCGCGTGAATGTGCTCTGCGACATATCTTCGTAGGTGAAATCGGTTCCCATAAAACGTTCGTTTTTGATGGATGAAGCAATGCGGCGCACGCGGCGAAACGCCGGCAGGTACAGATAGAGCCGGTTTTCGGCGCGGCGCAGAAAACCGACCCCGCGGACCTCGGCCGGGCTGAGAAATCTGACCAGCCGCAGCTCGCTGCCCTTTTGGTAAAATTTGATTTTACGCACTTTCTGATTGCCGTCTTTGTCTATGAGCGTCATTTTTTCGATCAT
>WFVT01000380.1 GCA_015491485.1 Candidatus Zhuqueibacterota bacterium | reverse complement strand
TCCCAGCGAAAGGCGCGGCCATCGCCCCACACGCCGGTGCCCGAGGCCATGTCACCTTCCACCAGGCCACTCAGCCGCGCAATACCGGCATAACCGGCCGAATCGCCGGGGAAGGACAGCGACAGCAACCGGCCGTCCAGCGTCACTTTGGCACCGCGCACCTTTTTGCCGGCCAGTTTCATTTCCACCGAGGGCTTCGCCGCATCGCCTTTGAAGTTCACGCTGGCTTCGGTGGTCTGGCCTGCGGTGTTCAGGCGGAACGCCCACTTGCCGCGGATATCCACTTCCGGCACCGGGGTGATTTCGTACCGTTTGCCCTGCACGTAGGTATCGAGAATTTTGGTTTTGTCATCAAACAGATCGCCGTCGGTAACGATGAGATTCGCCAGCCGGCCTTTTTGAATGCTGCCCAACACGGCCGCCATGTTCAGCCAGCGGGCCGGCGTGGTGGTCACGGCCGCCAGCGCGGCGTCTTTGGGCAGGCCGCGCTTTACCGCGGTGCGCAACTGTTTCAGAAAATCGGCGCTGTTCTTTAGCGTGGCCGAGGTCAGCGCAAAGGGCACGCCTGCTTTGGCCAACCGGCCCGGATTTTCCGGTGCGAAATCCCAGTGGCGCAATTCACGCAGACTCACATCCATTTCCCGTTCGGGAGTCGAAACATCCGGCGCTTTAGGGAAGTTCACCGGTACCACCAGTTTCACGCCGATGGCTTTGATCGCCTCCAGGCGGCGGTATTCGCTGCCCGTGCCACGCACCCACATGTTGAGGCGAAATTCACGCGCGATTTTGGCCGCCCGCAAAATGTCCAGTTCATCGCTGACTTCCATCAGCACCGGTTTGCGGCCGGAGAGATACGGCTGCAGGGCTTCCAGCGCCAGGTTGACTTCCGGCGCATCCTGTCCGGCCGGTGCGGCCCGGTAGGCCTGCCAGGCATCACGGTACCAACCGGCGTCCAAAAACGCCTGCCGGATGAGCGCGATGGCGCCCATGAGTGACCCCGGATAGCCGCTCACACCGCGTCCCCGGAACGACCGCCCCTTGTTGAACGACATGGCCTGCACCACGTCTTCGGCCAGAATCAGCTCGTTGGCCTTGCCATCGGCGACCAGCACCAGTGCGCCCTTGCCGCGAAAGATGCCCTCTCTGGGCAGGGTCAGCACCGCCGTGATCCCAGCCTTGCGCAGAGCCTCGGCGGTTTTCTGATCCGGCTGAAACAGCTCGGCGGCATCCACCTCAGGACGCACCGTGGGGTTCCAGTAATGTGCGCCTTTTTGAGGTGATGCGCCTCTTCCCTGCCGGCGGCTGGCTGGCTGTGCCGCGGACTTCGGAGCAGGTAGGCCGTAATGGGTGTACAGATCGATAAATCCGGGATACACGGTTTTGCCTTTGAGGTCTTTCACCACCGCATCTTTGGGGATGGTCACCTCCGTGCCCACGGCTTCAATGATGCCGTCGCGGATGACCACGGTGGCATCGTCCAGCACCTGTCCCGGCGCCACCACCACGCGCGCATGCGTGAGCGCCAGCACATTGGGGGTGTTCTCATGCAGCCCGATCACCGGGGCGGTCTGGCTCCATCCCGGTTGGACAGCGACAAACAGGAGCAGCACCAGCATACTCCGGATCACAACAGATGGTTGTTTCATAAACCTTCCCTCATATTGGTTAAAAGTCGCGCTCAATTGCGAGGATTTTCGGAGATGGTTTTGGATGAATACCGGGCAGGGTACGATGGATCGGCTCTCCCTCCCACGCTTAAAGGACGACCGGCGGCGGAAAGTGTTTAAGCCGAAAGTACCGATTCGGCCATTGCCGGGAATGGCAATCCTTTCGCAGAGACGCCGGGCGCGCATAGAATTCCCCGAATAGAACACGGATGAGACGGATGACGCGGATAAAGTACGGATGGATTAAATTGTAGCACAAGCTTCCAGCTTGTGATTGCGGCGTAAAGGCACTGATTTGTAAACCTGGCACCAAGGGTTGCGGATCAGACACGGATGCATAAAATGTAGCATAAGCTTCCAGCTTGTGATTGCAGCGAGAAGGCACTGATTTGTAAACCTGGCACCAAAGCTTGTGGATGAAATAGGAATGCTTTTGAAAGAATCGGTCTATTCTCTTTGCCCGGGTTAATTATTGTGGATTCAACCAGAACTGTCATTGCGAGGAGCGAAGCGACGACGCAATCTCATGATCAAACGGAATGGCAATTGATTTTATTCTCCCGCAGAGGCGCTGAGCGCGCAGAGGCCTGCCTGGAATCGAACACGGATAAAACGGATGATGCGGATGCATACGGATTCCGGGGGCATAAGTCACACAAGGATCGTTTT
>WFVT01000379.1 GCA_015491485.1 Candidatus Zhuqueibacterota bacterium | reverse complement strand
GAGCAGCGCGAAAGGTGATTCCAGTCAGGTGAGCATCTGACAATCAGTGCCTTTCCGCCGCAGCTACAAGCTGAAAGCTTGTGCTACAATAAATCCGCGTTCGATCCGCGTTCATCCGTGGCTGACAAAAAAGCCATCGGCATCGGGATCCTTTCATTTATTTTAAAGCTCGAGGACCGCAATGATGAAATGGCGTAAAATCTATCCCGTGTGGCTACTGCTGCTACCCGTTGCGGCTGCGGCGCAGCTCCGGGTGGTCAGTGTGACCCCGCAAGGGCCACTGAGTGACATGACACAAGCCCGTGAAATCGTGGTCACGTTTTCAGAGCCGATGATTGCGGTCGGCGAGCTCCCCGATTCCCTGCACGGACCGCTGCGCATCGAGCCGCCGGTTCGCGGCATTTTTCGGTGGCTCGGCAGCATGAGCGTGGCCTTCCGCCCCAGAGAACCGTTGCCCGCGGCCACGCGCTTACGCTGTACCGTGCCTGCCGGGGTGCGTGCACTCTCCGGCAACGAGCTCGAGCAGCCCTACCAGTGGCATTTTGAAACGCCCCGGCCCCGGATGATCGATCATGACCCGTACGACCGGCAGAAACAGGTGGATCCGGCCATTCACATCTGGCTGATCTTCAATCAGCCGGTGGAGCCAGAGATGGCGCAGGATTTCATCAGCCTGCAGTTTCGCTTTAGGCGGCCCGTTCCGGTTACCATCCGCTATCCCGAAATACGTGAATTGCAAATCGATGAGAAAGAAGGACGGCACCTGCGGCGGTTGCGGCAGCGGTTTGAGCACAAATCCCTGGCCGACCTGCGCAAGCATATCCTGATCGTGCAGCCGCAGAAGCCGCTTTTTCGCGGCGAAACGGTGCGTGTGCGCGTGCTGCCCGGCCTGCGCGGACTCGAAGGTCCGCTGCCTTCAACGGAAGCCTCAGAATTTGAGTTTGAAATCCGCAAACCGTTTCAATTTGTCGAAATCCAACCGAAGAGCCCCATTATTCCGGATCAAGAGCTGACGTTTGTTTTTACCAATCCCGTGGCATTCAACCGACTTCTGCAAAGCGTGTCGTTCGATCCGCCGGTATCTATTCCGGACTATTACTTGCAGTGGCGATATCCTGCTGAGCGGCTGTCGGTGTATTTACCGCTGAAACCGCGCACCCGTTACCGTTTCATCATCCCGGATACGCTGAAAAACCAGTGGGGCGAGCGACTGGGAACGCCGGTCCAGGGCACATTTGAAACCGGCGATTACCAGCCCTGGCTCAGAGTCCCCACCGGATTCGGTGTGCTGGAAAACGCGTTTCCGCCGCGGCTGCCGGTGGACATGCTAAACATCGATACGTTGCCGGTTCGCATGGCGCGATTGGAGCCGGAAGAACTGGTGGCACTGGCGCAGGCGCACAAACCCGGCCGGCTGTTCAGCCCGGGCGTGCCGTTTGCCGTTTCGCTGTCGGTGGATACCATGTGGCGGACAGATACCGAACTCAATGAGAGATACCGAAAGCCGCTGGATCTTTCACCCGTCCTGGGGACACGGAAGTCGGGAATCGTTGCCGTGCAGGTGAAATTTCAGCCTCCGGGCAGAGCAAAAGCACGCTATTACAAAACCGTGGTGCAATATACCTCCATGGCCGTGACGGGAAAGTTTTCTCCCGCAGAAAATACGATTTTCGTTACCCGGTTCGATCATGCCCGGCCGGTGGCCAATGCAAAAATCGAACTGCGAAGCGAAGACAACCGCGTGCTGTGGACCGGACGCACCGGGAGCGATGGACTCGTCCGTACTCCGGGCTGGGCGGCGCTTGGATTGCCCCGAACCGGTTGGCGTGATCCCTTGCTGTGGGTGTTCGTTTATCGCGGAGATGAAGTCGCGTTTTGCCGCAGTGATTGGGACGACGGAATCGAACCGTGGCGGTTCAACATCAGCTATGATTGGAAACCGCAGCCGGTGGCCCTGGAAGCGGACTTGCAGACCGATCGCGGTTTGTACCGCGCCGGCGAAACCGTGTATATCAAAGGCATTGTGCGCATGAAAGACGGTCACGGCGAGTGGCATGTGCCCATTTCGCCCATGCTGCAATTGCTGGTTCAGGACGCCCGCGGCGAAGAGATCTTCAAAAAGGAGATCGGACTCAACGATTTTGGTGCGTTTGATGACAGCCTGAAAATCGCCCGAACGGCGCCGTTGGGGGCCTACTGGATAACGCTGTCATGGAAACGCGAGCCCGGGCCCGAGGCGCGCTGGCAGGTCATCCATTCACAGTCGTTCCGAGTGGAAGCTTTCCGTCCCGCGGAATTTCAAGTCGAAGTTCTTCCGGTGGAGCCGCCCATCGGTAGGGATGAATACATCGCCGGCGACAGTCTGCAGGCGCAGGTTCTGGCCCGGTACCTGTTCGGCGCACCTCTAAAAAAGGCTCCGGTTCGGTGGACGCTGCAGGTGTTTCCGCATGATTTCCGTTATTCCCGATGGCCGGATTACCATTTCCGGGCAGAGCCAGTGCCGGGGGAGAATCGCCGTCCGCACAGCCGATTGCTGGCTTCCGGCCGCGATACCCTGGATGCCGACGGCGCCGCGGGTATCCGTGCGGTGCTGGAGATACCGTATGCTCATTCGGGGGCGAAAGTACTGATTGAAGCCACCGTCACCAGTCCGTCCCGTCAACAAATAAGTGGACGGACCGCGGTGAAGGTACACCGCGGTGAGTTTGACCTCGGGCTGCGGCTGGATGGTTATCTGTTCGAAGCCGGTAAGGCAATGGCTTGCAGTCTGGTGGTGGTGCGGCCGGACGGACTACCGCTGTCCGGTAAAGACGTGCGCATCACCGTGCGCCGCATTCACTGGAACTCGGTGCGCAAGGCCGGCGTGGGCGGGCGGTATGTATGGATTTCGGAGCGCGTGATCACACCGGTCGATTCGTTTGTGATTCAAAGTCAGGAAAGCCCGCGTGGTTTCGAAGTGACAGTTCCAAAACCCGGCTATTATGTGATCGAAGCCGAGGCCGTGGATGGCCGGGGGCGGCGGATTGTGAGCAATCGTGATTTTTACGCCAGCGGCGCCGGGTTCGTGGCTTGGGCGCGCAGCGATGACGATCTCATCCAGTTACTGCCGGATCGCGATCAATATGCTCCCGGCGACACGGCGCGGATTCTGGTGCAATCGCCGTACGAGCGCGTGCGCGCGCTGATCACGGTGGAGCGTGAAACCGTGATCGAAAGTTGGACAGAGGAACTGCATGGCGGCGCGGCGACGATCCGGGTGCCCATCCGACAAAGGTACCTGCCCAATGTGTTTGTATCGGTGGCGCTGCTCAAAGAACGTACGGCGCGGCAGCGGTTTTCTGAAACCGGGGGTGATCTTGGTAAGCCGCAGTTCAAAATGGGATACACGGTTCTGGCGGTTTCCCCCGAAAGCCGAAGATTGCACATCGAGATTCGCACCAATCGTCAGGAATACCGTCCCGGGCAAACCGTACAGTTGGAGCTGCGGTCATCGTTAGCCGATGGCCGCACCCCACCGGTTGAGTACACTGTGGCGGTGGTGGATGCCGGTGTGCTCAATTTAATCGGTTACGAGTTACAGGATCCATTTGAGCGGTTTTACGGTCCGCGACCGCTATCGGTGCGCACCGCTGCATCCTTGATTCATCTGATCGAACAGCGGCATTACGGTGAAAAAGGAGAACCTCCCGGCGGTGGGGGAGGAGAAAGAGGCGTCGGATTCGGCCTGCGGACCCGGTTCCGGGCGCTGGCGTACTGGAATCCGGAATTGCGCAGTGATCATCGCGGGCTGGCGCGGGTGTCGTTCACCCTGCCGCACAATCTGACCACGTTCCGGATCATGGTCATCGCCCACAGCCAGAGCAGCGAGTTCGGCGGGGCACAGACCGATATTGTGGTGAACAAGCCGCTCTTGCTGCTGGCCAGCGGCCCGCGGTTTGTGCGCGTCGGCGATCGTTTCAAAGCCGGTGTAGTGGTGACCAACAACACCGGGTTTGCCGGTGAATGCCGGGTACGGCTGTTGGCGCAGGGCGTGAAGGCGCAGGGCCGTATCGAAAAGCGCGTTCATCTTTCGCCCGGTGAAAGTCGGGAAGTGCTGTTTCAATTGGCAGCGCAAAAGGCAGGCCGGGCG
>WFVT01000378.1 GCA_015491485.1 Candidatus Zhuqueibacterota bacterium | reverse complement strand
GATATGGGTCGGATGGCAACCCAAATCGGCCGGGCGGGGGCTTTTGTTGATGCTTTCTCGCCGGGGCGCAGAGCTTTGCCCGGAACAGAACAGGGTAAAACGCAAGGGCGCAGAGGGCTTTGGCAGAAAAGCGGCTGAATGGTATGAATCTGGGTATCCGTCCGGTAAACTGCATCTTTTTATGTTAGCCGGAGGCCTCCGGCCGAGGGTGCGTCGCTCGGCGGGGACGCCTCGCGTTAGTTTGTCATTTCGGTGGAGACGTCCTCGCTTTTGGTTGTGATTTTGGCGAGAACGCCTTCGCGCTATACGACCGGTAAGGATGTCTTCATGCCCTGAAAATCAACCTGTACTTCACCGGACGGATACCCCAAACGCAGCCAAAGAAAAAATCGGTATCACTCCGTGCGAATCTGTTGTCATCCGCGTTCCATTGTCAATCGGGCGAATGTTGTGAGATTATTATTCTCTCGAAGCGGCGCGGAGCCCTGCCCAAAATAGAACACGGATGAAACGGATAACGCGGATGGGCACGGATTGGGGGGGACATAACGAATATTGAGATAACTTCGACGTTCCGGGGGATCGATTTAGACTATCCTGCTAATCAGGCCAATCCCGTCCAAAGATGCTTTTTTGACGGGATAAACAAGATTTACTGGATGTATTGGCTGCGAGAGGGGAGGCAAAAAGCGAATCAATGGAAAAAGCAAAAATCCCGCAGAGGCGTGCGCAGAGTATTTTCGTCGATTGCGGCTACGGCGAATCGGAATCACTATCATACGAAAGTCTGGGATGCGATGATTTTTTATGAGCCACGGATGAACGCGGATGAAACACGGATGAACTGTTTAAGCACGGCTTCTCTGAGTTTGTCCAATAATCTCCATTCCGTTCCAGATCATTCCCGCAAAAGCGGAAATTCATAAATGATTGTTTCTCATGGTTCTCCGGTTCCCGCGGGTCGGGCGATCTCGGGGCATTGCTGCCGTTTTGGGGCAACTCCCCGGGGTTTGGTCTCCGCAGTGGACCGCCGGAAATGGTGGCGGTAATGGATGCCGTAGCACTTTCGCCTTGCCTTTGGCGGGAGGGCTTGTTACATTTTCAAAAAATCGAGAGAAGGGAGGCCATGGGAACCTTAGTAAAAATTCTGATCGGCGGCCTGGCGGTGTTTTTGATTTTCGGCGGGCCGCGGCGGTTGAAAAAAGCCGATGCGCCGCTTCCGACGGATCAAGCGGCTCCGGCGGCGGTTCCGGCGGAACGGCCGATTGCACCCAATATCCCGGATCGCAGCCTGTCCGTGGTTGACCGGCCCACGTTCAAAGGACAGCCGGATAATCTGATCACTTCGCTGGAATGGCTGGAAAAGAACGGCCGGGTTATGGTGGAAATGCAGGACGCGCGTCTCACCTATTATTTGCGCGCCCGCAGCGATCGTACCCACATCGACTCCGTCGCCAACTGCCTGCGGGAAGCGGTCATGCAGAGAAACATCGATCCCGTGGACTTTCAATATACCTACTTCCTCGATCGCGTCATGATCGCCGGTTCCGGGCTGCTGATTTGGGAAGGCAAACGGTACGTGACCAATTATGCGCGGCTCCGAAAAGCCGGCTGGACGTCGGGCGAGCGTAATTTTAAAAACAGTTACCGTTGCAACAACTTCCGCTATCAAAGCAAGAAGCCGTTCGACTTCATTCGCGCCAATATCAACAACCCCGAGGTGTTTGAGCCGTATGAAAAAGCGCGCTATCCCAACGGTCTTACCGCCTCCGGGCAAGAAGCGGTCAACTGGCACACGGTGTCGGTCAATCCATACGATTTCCCGCTTTCTGTGCCAAACCAGCGGCGGCGGCAGCAGTTGACGCAGCGGTATGCCGCTGAGGGCAAGCGGGCTCCCCAGGCGCGCTCGTTTATTGTGCTCATCGCCAATGACGGCAGGATGTTTTTAACGGAAGCCATGGATACCGGCAGCGGGGTCAAGCGCAAGTGGATCGACTGGCGCATCGGCAACACCTCGGCAGAGATCAAGTATTTTTTCGGCATCGGCTCGCAGGTAAAGGCCATTTGTTACGTGTTTCAAGATCCGAACATCACCTTTGAGCAGGTGCTGGCGGCCAGCCGTCCGATGACGATGAAATAACCGCGTTGCCTGTTCACGTCCTCGAATCCCAGCGCCACCGGTTTTCTGAAGTCTCATCGTTTGCACACCTTTTCCGGGGGACGTGAACAGGACTGCCGGACATCCCTTTCAATGCCTTCCCCGGTTTCCCAACATCCCCGTCCATCGGGTCGCTTTCTGTTCAAATACGCTTCGCTTCCCTTCCCCCAAACAAAGTTTCGCTGGGCACCATATTCCCCTGAGCACCCCCCTGAAGCGACGATCCGGTCTTTCTAATTCCTGGCATCCCCGGACCTGAACGGCGCAAGGCAGAGATCCGGGACTTTGCTTTTAGCACCCCCAACGATCACCGAATTGTATCAAAAATTTATTCGGAAATTTTTTAATCTTTTTTGTCTTGAAACGATACATGCATTTAGAAAATTGGAATCTGAAATGGGGAGAACCTCCATGAAGGCGTTGAAAATCGTTTCCGTGATGGCATTATTGCTTGCCTCATCATTACAGGCGCAGGAAAACCTCAAGATTTCTTATTTCCAGGGCGGCTCGTTTAAAATCCGATTCAATTTTCAGAGTGCGCTCTTTAGCGGCGTCGGCTTGCGTTCGGAGGGAATGGCCGGCGTGCTCACCGCCCGGGGGGCCGATCCGGCAACCATCGTCCGGCATCCCGCGGCGCTGGCGCTGGTGAAGCAGCCCATGATGGTGTTCGATGTAACGCCTCCGCTGCAATTCAATGCCGGTTCGCTGATGGACCTCGATCCGTCCATCCAATCCGGCGTCAACAGTGCGCTGGCCGATTACAACGTTCCGCAAAACGAAATCACCTATCCACAATTGGATATCAACTTTGGGCAGGCCGGCGTGACCGGTTCAGGAGGCGCCATCATTCCGACGCCTTACGGCTATGTGGGTTTCGCGGTGTATCGGCCTTTCAATCTTTCCATGGATGTATTTGGTAACGGCTTTGCCACCATGATTGAAACCAGCAAATCCATCGGTGAGAACGTCACCGTAGTGCAGTTCGCCACTCAGATCAACCCAACCGTTCGGCTGAATTTGAATACGACCGCGGCAGGCATCAGCTATGCCAAACGGATCGGAGAGCATTTTGCTTTTGGTGCCACGGTGGACTGGCTCTCCGCCCGGTTTGATCTGAACGCCTTTTTCAAATTGGACGGCATCATGCTGCTGCGGCAGGAGGGCGCTGTGGCCGGGCAGGAATATGCGTTCAACGATCCGTACGATGGCAGCATTCGCTGGCAGGACGGCGAACAGAACACCCTCGATCAGTGGGCGGTCGGATCGTATCAGGGCGCAGCCTGGGGCGCAACGTTCTCCGCGCTCTGGGCGCCCGGACAGACCTGGAGCTTCGATCTCGCCATCAGTCTGCCGCCCTATCTGGAAATGAAAGGCGGGATGGAATTTATTCAAAACCGAATCCCGGCGCTGCAAGCCGAAAACCTGATCAATTCCGGCGGCAACGCGGATATTTTTGATGTGACCAGCCTCAATCTTGCCAAACCGACCCTGACCGAACGGTTTGAGAATCCAACGGACTCGGTGCTGGTCCTGTCCTTCCCGAAGTCCATCACGTTCGGCATCAGCAAAAAGCTGGGGCAGCGATCGCTGATTGCTCTGAATTTTACTCAATTCATGGGGGAATTCGCTTACAATTATCTGCAATACCGCCACGGTCTCAAATTCAAGCAGGGCTTTCGTATGGGGATGACCTTCCCCATGGCCTGGTTTTTGAGCCCGGAGACCATCGTCCTGCGGCTTTTGGGACAGGATCCAAAACCCATGTTCCGGTTCGGTTTTGGGGTGACGTTCATGGATGAGGTTAAGTCCGGGTTTAAATATCAGAACAACGCGAACAGAACATACGCCGCCTCCGGATTGATGTTACCATCGTTTGCCATGGGCAAGAGTTTCTGGCTTTTCCGCAATGTGGAGACGGATATCCTGTTTATTGCGCTACCGGCGTCGCTGATGAAATTTTCTTTCCTGTATCGATTTTAAACCACCTCGAATTGGGCAAGGATCAAGCACATACCATCGCAAAAATGGATTTGTCAGGAGATACACAAGCAGATTGAGGGGTAAACTGACCCGCCCCTGGAAATATCAACGCAGCTAAGGAGAGGCAGCCGTGAAAGGTCCGAGGAAATCGATTCGTATTTGGCTATTCGCCGTGCTTGTATGTGCCGCTTCAGTGCAAACGGCAGAGTCCGCCGAGCCGATAGGCATGATTCAGCGTCCCCTGCTGAATCTGCCGGCGATCGTGCAAAAAGGAGACACCTTCACCATCGAATGCCAGGCCGATGCGGCAGCCACAGGATGGGCCGCCCGGCTGATTGGACAGGGAGCGGAGTACCCATTAACCATCACCGGTTCACAATACGACAGCCCATCCGGCCTGTGGACGCTAACGGCGCAGGTGCCCACGTCCATCACCCCGGAACTGTTCGACCTGGTCGTGACGGCGAACACGGCAGCGGACACGGCGAAAAATGCGGTGAAAGTGATAACCGCCCCCAAAAACAGCTACACGGTGGTGCACATCACCGATTCGCACCTCGACCGCCGCGCCAACCTGGATTACAACACGCTGACCGAATTTCTGAAAATCGTCGAAGAAATCAATTTGATCAATCCGGAATTTGTGATTCACACCGGTGATTTGACCGAAGAAGCGGCGCAGGAGCGGTATTTTCAAGTCGCGCAGGACGCGCTTTCCCGCTTCGAGGTGCCGGTGTTCGTGACGGCCGGTGGCCACGACCTGCAGGTGTTTCAAGATAACAGCGAAAACCGCACCTGGTGGGAGAAATACTTCGGCAAAACCATGGATTTCTCTTTTCTGTATGGAAATCACCTGTATGTCGGTCTGCAGGAATGGGAGTTGCCCACGCAGAGTTTCAGCACCGAGCAATTGCAATGGGCGCAAAATGTCCTCACCCAATCCATCACCCGGGGTGATCCCATGCGGGTGCTCTTCTATCATTACGATGTCCAGAATCAGATCGACGCCAATTTTGTGAATACACATGACCTCGATGTGCTGCTCTGGGGCCATGAGCACACCAATTCCGAAACCACCATCGGCAACAGTACCCTCAGCATTTCCACCGGCGCCACGATGGATGGCGGTTTCGGTTCCTATCAGTATGACGGTGAGTATCGGTTATTGCATTTTGAAAACGATCAATTGCTCTGGACCAAAGTCGTCAAATACAATCAACTCAAAGTGAGTTATTCGCCGGTCAACAACGGCACCAATCCGGAAATGACCGCCACCATCGTGAACAACAACGCAGTGGCATTTCCGGGGGCGCGGGTGCGTTTTTACGTGCCGTCGGCGTTCGCGCCATACACGGTGACCGGGGGCACGGTGGCGTTCGAGCGCGATGCCGGAACCGGGGTCAAGCTGATCGCCGTGGATGTGGATATACCCGCAAACGGCACCCTTACGGTGGATATTACGCCGCAGGCCGGGCTGACCAATCATCCGCCGCGCATCACCTCGAGCTCGCCGGAGCCATTCTTCTCCATGAAATCCGGCCAGAGCCAGACCTTTTCGGTAACCGCCACCGACAGCGACGGCGACAACCTGCTGTACACCTGGTACCTGAACGGCGTGGCGCAGACCAACACCGGCAGCAGCTTCACCTTTACCGCCAACAACACGCACATCGGCAGCAACGTGATTCAGGTTTCCGTGACCGACGGTCAGTTCGCCGATATTTATGCGTGGCAGGTGACCGTGGTGGAGCAGGACCTGCCGTACGCCATCATTCCGCACCCGCTCGGACTGCTGCCGCCGGCCACGGAAGTGACCCTGAGCTGGGATGAGGTCATTTCGCTGGATTGCTATTTCCGCTTCGGCACCTCGCCCGGCGACTACACCCTCGGCAGCATTCCCGAAGACGGCACCTCCAAGAGCGTGAAGTTTATCCCGCAAAACGTCGGTATGGCCAATCCGGGTATCTACTACGGCATCATCACCAATTCGCCGGATGCCACGATTTCGGCCGATGAGTACGCGTCGAGCGAATTTCAAATCATCATCGAGGCGCAGAACGCTCCGGATGTGATCGCGCCGCTGGGCACGGTGACCGATCCGACGCCGGTGTTCCAGTGGCAGCCGGTGGATGGCGTGCCGTATTACCATATCGTGGTGTCAGACAATCCGGTGGAAATCACCGAAGATGCCAATGGCCAGACCATCGTCAAAGGCGCGAACATCATCTGGCAGGCCATTACGCCGAACACGTCCATCCGCTACGGCGATGTGGATCCGTCCGGCTTTTTCAACGCCACCAACGGGACCCCGCCGCCGCTGATGAGCGGACTGACTTACAATTTCATGGTGCTGAACAACTACGGCAACCATCCCGCGTTCACGTCCGAAGTACAGGGCAGCGTGAACGAATTTGTGGTGGATATCCCATCCAACCTGACGCCGCCGAAGCTGGTGGCCCCGGCGGACAGTTCGCTGATCACCGGCGAAACCATCACCTTCCAGTGGGATGAAGTGCCCGGTGCGGTGAACTACAAAGTTTCCGTCTTCGAGCAAAAAACCGAGAACGGCAGCACCGTGAGCTTCCCGGTGTGGGAAACCACCACATCCAACACGCTGGTGGATTTCCCGGCCGGCAGCTATCTGATCAATTCCACTTACATCTGGAAGGTGCTGGCCTGGGATGAGGCCGGCGGCGGCGTGCAGAGCGAGAATTTCATGTTTTCGTATGCCACCACTGTGGCCACCCTGAAAATCCGCACCAAGACCACCAGCGGCGCCTATCTGCCGCGCGTGGAAGTGTCGGTCACGCCCATCGAAGGCAGCGCGGACATGGTCCCGCTGGTGACCGACAACACCGGCTACGCCAAAAAAGTGCTGCGCGACGGTTCGTATCAGCTCACCGCGCGCAAAGACGGCTATGAAACCACCACCGTGGATGCCGTGCTGGCCGTCGATCCGTACCCGGATTCACCGGACGGCGATACCATTGTGGAAATCGTGTTGCCGGAAAGTCCGGCGAGCATCACCGGGCGGGCGTACAACGTCGGCACCGGCGCCGGTGTGGCCAATGCCACGGTCATCGCCACCAACACCACCAGCGGCGAACAAAAAACCGTAACGACGGATGCCGATGGCAATTTCCTCATCGGCGTGTCGTCCGGCACGTGGGATGTGTATGCCAAGAAGACCGGCTACCTGGCCTCGGCCACCAAAACCGTGACCGTGGATCCCGGGACGAGCGTCAATCTCGGTACCAACGCGCTGGGCCTGACCCTGAATCAGGGCACCCTGAGCGGCGTGGTGAAAACCACCACCGGCAAAGCGCTGCAGGGCGCCACGGTGACGGCCTATACCGGCAGCGATACCGTGGTCACCAAAACCGCCGCCAACGGCAGCTATCAGTTCACCCTCACCGGCGGCACCTGGACGGTGAAAGCGGAAAAGACCGGTTATGTGAGCCCGTCGCCGCAGAACAAAACCGTGCCGGCCAACGGCGTGGCCACGGCGGACTTTTCGCTGACGCCGCGCGCCAATCTGGTGACCGGTTACGTGACCGACGGCACCAAGAGCATTCCAAACGCCACGGTGACGGCCACCCCGGATGCCGGCACCCCGGTGAGCACCACCACCAACAATCTGGGACAATACTCCCTCAGCCTGGGATCGGGCACGTTTACCCTGTCGGCGAGCAAATCCGGCTACACCAACCAGGCCGATGTGCAGGTGTCGCTCACGGTGGGCGAGACGGTCTCCGGTGTGGACTTCACGCTGGTGCCGAACCCGTCGTCCGTCTCGGGCCGGGTCACCACCGACGGCGTAAACGGGGTGGCGGGAGCCACGGTGACCAACGGTACGGTGACGGCCACGACCACCAGCACCGGCAATTTCAACCTGTCGCTGCCCGAGGGAACGCACACCCTGTATGCGACCAAGCCGGGATACGCCACGTCGGAAAGCCAGGTCATCACCCTGTCGCCGGGACAGACCCTGACCGGGCTGGATTTCCGCATCACGCCCAACGCCGCCACCATCACCGGAACGGTGACCGGCAACGGCCTGCCCGTGTTTCAAGCCACGATTACGGTAAGCGGCGACAACGGCAGTTTTCAAACCACCACCAATGAGCAGGGGCAGTATAGCATCAGCCTGTCGCCGGGAACCTACAACGTCACGGCGACCAAATCCGGCTATCTGGATGGTACGCCGCAGCAGGTGGTGGCCAATCCCGGCCAGACCGTGCCGGATATCGATTTCCAACTGGTGCTGAACAAGGCCACGCTGTCCGGCGTGGTGAAAAATCAGAGCGGTGACCTGCTGCGAAACGTGACCATCACGGCGGTGAATGTGAACGATGCTCAGGATCAGAGCTCGACCACGACCAACGTGTCCGGCGAATACACGTTGAAAGTGACCGCCGGCAAAGCTTACAAACTGACCGCCGTGAAAGACGGCTATGCCGCAGCCGAAGTGACCCTCGGCACCCTCAGCGCAGGTTCGGCGACCACACAGAATTTTACCCTGACGTCGCTGCCGAGCTCCATCGCCGGCACGGTGCGCGACACCAAAGGCAATGCACTCGCCGACGTCCTCATCCGCGCCGGGCAGGATAGCACGCTGACGAACCACCTCGGAAAATACGTGCTGTATCTGAGCGCAGGAACGGTTGATGTCAGTGCAGCGAAAGCGGGATATGAAACCGGAATGCAGACGGTGCAGCTCAATCCCGGCCAGAATCTGACCGGCATTGATTTTCAACTGGTCGATAACCTGGCTTCCTTGCAAGGGACGGTCAGCAGCGCCACAGCGCCGCTGGAAGGCGTGCTCGTGCAATTGACCGGCAGCGCCGGTTCGGCCACAGCCACCACCAATCTGCAGGGCAAATTTTTCCTCGATAACCTGGTTCCCGGCACTTATCAGCTTTCGCTGTCGCTGTCCGGCTATGCGGATAAGGACACCACGCTGGTGCTGGGCAAAAAGGCCGGCCTCGATCTGGCCTTGCAACTGGCTCGTCTGACCGGCACCATTTCCGGCCGGGTGACCGCCGAAGGTCAGCCGCTGGCCGACGCCACCATCACGGCCAGTTCCTCGGAGGGAAGTTATACGGCGCTGTCCGATCCGTTCGGCAATTTCGTCCTCACCGGCCTGCCGAAAACTGCCTACACCGTGAGCGCGGCCAAGAGCGGCTATTCGCAGCCGGCGGCCATCGCCAACGTCACCCCGGACAGCAATGGATTGACCTTTGACCTGATTCCCAACAAGGCGCGTCTGGCCGGAGTGGTGAAGGATGGCGATCTGGTACTGGAAAATGTGCAGATCAACGTCAAAGGCAGGGCCGGCAACACCGGTTTTGCCACCACCGGCGCCAGCGGCGTGTTTGTGATCGAAAACCTCGCCGCGGATACCTATACGCTGGAAGCCACGCGGCAGGGATACACCATGGTGAAGGACAGCATCGAGGTGGTGCTGCCGCCGGGCGGCTCCGACAGCGTTCAGGTGGAGCTGAAACCGATTTCGCTGACCATTGCCGGTACGGTGCTGGCTGCCGGTCAGGGTCTGGCCAACATAAACGTGGAATTGCTGGGCAACAACATCACCCGATCCACGACGACCGACGCCGATGGCAAATTCAGCTTCGGCGGCCTGCAGCCGGATATGACGTACACCGTGCGCACCAACATTTTTAAGACCGGCTATACCGAGGCGGATACGGTGGTGCAGCTCGGGTTGCAAAATGTGAATAATCTGGTGCTGCACGTTGCGGTGGCGGCCGGTGAAATCTTTGGCAACGTGGGCACGGCTTCCGCCTCGATTACCGCCGAACACGCCGATGGCCGCACGTTCTCCGCCATCAGCAATTCGCAGGGCAGCTACCGCATTACCGAATTGCCCGCCGGTACTTATGTTGTTCGTGCTACCAAAAACGGTTATGTCGCGGCACCGGCGCAGCAGCAAGTGACCATCGGGGCTACAGAAAGTAAAGAAGTGAATTTTACCTTATCCGCCAATGTCGGCCGGATCGCCGGTCTGGTGCGCAGCAACGGCGGTGATCCGCTTGCCGGAGTTACCGTGACCGCCGTCAGCGATGGCAGCTCTCCGGTAACCGCGGTCACGGATTCGGGCGGCACGTATCAAATGGATGATATGCCTGCCGGCCGCACTTATACGGTCATCGCCGAACTGGACGGCTACAGCGCCGATCCACCACAGCGGCAGGTGACCGTGCAGAAGGATCAAACCACCAACGCCGACTTCATTTTGACCGCCAATACCGGCACGATCCAGGGGCGGGTGGTGACGCAAAACGGCGCCGCACTGGATAAGGCGCTGGTTTCGGTGAAAAATGAAACCACCGGCCAGAGCAAATCCACCTGGACCGTCGCCGACGGCCGCTTTGCCTTTCAGTCGCTGGCCGCCGCTCAGTACCGGGTATCGGTATCCAAAGGCGGCTACGCCTCAACCGGCGACAGCGTGGTGACGCTGGCGGAAGGCGCTACCGTCGATCTGGTGTTGAAAATGGAATCCCAGACCGGCACGATCCGTGGCTTCGTCCGATACCGCGGGCGGGGGCTGCAAAAAGCCCGGGTGACCGCCAGCGGTCCGACCGAAGTGAGCGTCACTGCCGGTGCCGATGGCGCCTTCCGTTTCGATGCTTTGCCCGCCGGCAACTACGATTTGCGCGCCGAAAACGAGGGATTCCCGCCCATCGTGCTGCCGGGGATTCAGGTGGAAAAGGGAAGCGGCTTGCTGTTGCCGCTGGACTTCCCCGGCGGACGGATCGAATGGATTTTCACCGATGGCGTGCGGCCGGTTGCGGGGGTGAAAATCAAAGTCACGCCGCCGAAGAGCCAATCGGTGATTATTCGTGAAGCCGGCCGCGAAGTGTTCCGCGGTGAAATCGTCGATCAGGCCAACATCGAGCTGGCCATGCAAAGCAATCCTGAGGGCCGGGTGGCTACCGATTCCATGCGGCTGGCGGGGACGTATCATGTCAGCCTCACCAAAGAAGGGTATCTCATTCCGAAACCGGAGCATCTGGTGGTGGACCTCGGCCTGGATGAATTCAAAACCGTGACCGTGCCTCTGGTATTCCGGCATGAACCGGTCACATCGGCAAACGCCCGCGATTCGATCCGGATTGCGCTGGCCTACACGCCGAATCTGCCCAGAGATCGGGTGCAATCGCCGCAACTGTGGGTGAAGCGCATCGGTGCCGAGGCGTTCACGGCCAAGCCCATGACCGCCACCGAGGACGGCTGGGAAGCGTGGATCCTGCCCCACAATCAATCCGGGAAAGTGGAATACTATCTGACCGCGGTGTATGTGAACGAGGGCAAACCCTGGGAATATGAAAGCGAACCCAGAACCATTGAAGTCAACTCAAAAGGCATGCTGTATCAGGTGCAAATTACCCCGGGAAGCGGGGTGCTGCAGCAAGGCGCCAGGGTGAAGTTGCAGGCCAAACCGATGGACGACACCGGCGATAACCTGGCGCTTGCGGTGCAAACCCGGGGCAACGTCCAATGGCAGTTGATTTCGGGCGACAGCACCGGCCGCCTGGAAGTGGATACCGACGATCCGTTCCGCGCCTACCTGTGGCCGGAGGTGGAAGGAAAGGTGAAAGTGCAGGTGAAAACCAGCCTTGACGGGTTGACCAAAATCGGTCAGGCCGTGTTCACCAGCAAAAAAATGGAACTGGCCGGCATCGATATCCAGGCGCCGGTGCAGGCCTCCAACTCCGAGCCGATTCAGCTCAGCTTCATCGCCACCAGCACCGATTCGCAGACCATGCGGCTGGACAGCGAGTGGCGCGTCGATCCGCCCTACGCCGGGCAGGTTACCGAAAGCGGATTGTTCCTGCCGTCGGATAATTTTCTGGGCGATGTCACGGTTACTCTGGTCGATTTGACCAGTCAGAAAGAGGCGTCGGTGACCATCAATCTCGTGGCCAGCGTGGATAGCACCACGGAGAAAACGTTTGTGGATGGCACCGGCCTGCGGTTGAGCTTTGAAAAGAATTCGGTGCGGCGGCGGCGGTATATCAGTCTGCTGCGGCCCACCCTGCCGGATGTAAAAAAGTACACACGGGATTATCAGGTGGTCGGCGGGGTGTACCAGCTCATGCCGGTGGGCGCCACGTTCGAAAAAGCGCCCGAGCTTTCGTTGCCGCGTGTGCAAACCCAACTCGGCGGCGAGCCGACCCTCGGCTGGTGGGAGCAGACCCGCCTGCAGTGGCAGCCGATCCAATCGGTGGTATCCGATACCAGCGTATCGGCCTTCATTGAATCGTTCGCACAATTTGCCGTATTGGTTGGTAACGAACCTTTGGGCATTCATGGGCTCAGTTTCCTGCCGTCGCCGTTTTCGCCGCGGCGCGGTGTGCTGCGCATCGGCTATGTACTCACCAGCGATGTGGGGCGCGCGCTGGTCACCATCCGCATCTACAACATGCGTGGTGATCTGGTGCGTACCCTGCTGGACCGGCAGGTGCAATTCCCGGGACCGCATACCGAATTGGACCTGGCCTGGGATGGCACCACCGACGACGGCAGGTTGGCTCGCAACGGACGGTATCTGGTAGAAGTGATTGCCGAAGATGTGTCCGGGAAAGTGCGGCAAGTGGGAACCATCGTGCTGATTAAATAGCCCTGGTTTGGGGCATGGAGCGAAATTCATCCACTCCGCGGAAAGGGTACAACATGGCATCCGTGGAGCATGAGGAAGCGACATCGCAAGGAAATGCGAATTCAAACCGAAAGGGAAGCAATATGAAGCGGAAACGGAACACCTGGCTGATTGCGCTGATGCTGGCCTGTACGCCGTTGGCGGCGCAGGAAACGTCGGGGATTGTCGGTGCATTTGCGGATGTGGGCATCGGTGCACGGGCGCAATCCCTGGGCGGGGCATACACGGCGATCGTGCAGCAGGTCAATGCCATGTTCTGGAATCCGGCCGGGCTCGCCGGCATACAGAGCATAGGCGTGGATTTTTCATACGCCCGGCAATTCGGCCTCATTCCATACAGTGCGTTTTCCGGAGCCATTCCTTTTGGGCAGGCGCATGTCGTGGGGATCGGCATTCTGGCCAGCGGAGACCAGCAGTTGCGCGAAACCACGATTCTTGCCAGTTATGCGATCCATCCGGAAGATTGGTTGCCCGAATTTCTTGCCGGCTTGCAAGCCGGTGTCAGCGTCAAATACCACATGGCAAATTACGGCAAAAATGGATTCGACCCGGATGCGTTTCCACTCTTCGGTCCGCAGGACCTGGCCGCGGCCGAGGCGGCCTTCGTGCAGGGCACGGCTTCCGGCGTCGGGGTGGATTTCGGCCTGACATACCGCGCCAGCACGCGGGTGTTTCTGGGCATGGCTCTGCGGAATGTTATCAGCAGCATTTCCTGGAACAATGGACAGGAAACGTATGCAGAAGGTGTACCGGTGCGCCTGATTTTGGGAATGGCTTATTATTCGCCCGGTGGCCTTCTGGTGACCGCCGATTATGAGAGCACCGGCGGTAGCGAAAGTCCGAACCGGTTTCGCTTTGGAACGGAAAAGATTTTGTTCAAATTGCTGGCTCTGCGCGGCGGCATGGGACAGACGCTCGCTGCGGAAAATCAGCGCGATTATTCACTGGGGATGGGGCTGCTGAAACAGCTCTCGGGATACGGCCGTCTTTCAGTGGATTACGCGTATCAGATGAATCCGATCGGCAGTTCGCATCGGTTTTCCATCGGCTTTCGTTTTTAGCCTGTGCCAATAATCAGAGTCCTGGCGGGACTGTCGAACAAAGAAAGGACAGCGGACCGAATTTTATGGGGCTGGTGGATTGATAAAGTCGTGTGGTCCATAGAGTTCGATGCGCTTTTCCTTTGGGGTGTGCAGTGAACTCAGCTCATGGAATCGGTTTTGAGCCAGAACGGTCATTGGGAGGAGCCCCGTATCAGATGCGGGGTAAACTTCGCGACGACGCAATCTCCAAAGCAAGGGGATTTTATTCTCTCGCAGAGGCGCAGCGTACGCAGAGGGTTTTCGTTGATTTAGATTGCGGCTCACCTGGATCACCGCCATTCCCAAATCTGCGATGCGATGATGTTTTATCAGCCACGGATGAATGCGGATGTATCACAAGCTTCCGGCTTGTAACAGTGTAGCACAAGCTTCCAGCTTGTGACTTTAGCGGGGGGCACCGCTTTATAAACTTGCCACGAATTCATTCGGATGGACCACGGATACTTTCGCCGTCATTGCGACATATCCTGGGATTTTTTGAGGCTTTCGGCCTCAACGCAAGCAGGGATGCTTGCGCCACTGCTGTATCACAAGCTTCCGGCTTGTAACAGTGTAGCACAAGCTTCCAGCTTGTGATTGCGCCGTAGTGACATTGCCTGCGATTCTTTGAGGCCTTCGGCCTCAACGCAAGCAGGGATGCTTGCGCTACTGCATTTGCAAGCAAGGATGCTTGCGCTACTGTGGTATCACAAATTCCAACCTGTAACGATGATTCATGCGCATGCAACACGGATGCTCCCAAATTGAAATCATCGGCCGGTTCTCCGGGTACAGGCTAAGCATCGGATGCAGAGTTTTCTCCGACTTTACAGGGCTGGCGCACGAAGCTCTGGATAAACCCCGCAACGAGCAAAATCAAAAATTCTTCCGCCAGTACTCGAACATGTGGTTGCGGGCTTCCAGCATCATGCTTAAATATTGTGTCAAAATCAATTGAATCCCCAGTGGCCGTGCGATCGGCTCCAGCACCTCGTACAGGCTGCTTTTCTGCACCAGCAGCACCTGCGGCAGCCGATCTTCTTCTTCCAACCAATCCAGAAAAATATTGGCGATATCAGCATGTTC
>WFVT01000377.1 GCA_015491485.1 Candidatus Zhuqueibacterota bacterium | reverse complement strand
TTTATGAGCCATGGCTCGACCCGGATGAAACGCGGATGGGGGGAAGGCTTCCAAACGCATCACAATTTTTGCACAAAGCCATGAAGCCACAAAGAAAATCACAGCGAGCCCTGCGCCTCTGCAAGATGATATGAATTCCACCGATCCAGCACGGTTCTCAATGGGAATTTGCTTTTCTAAGAAAATCGGCGTAAATGATAGCGGAGTCTGAGTCCCCGTCGGATCGAGCGATATATCATCTGTGTTTCATCCGCAAAAATTCGTAGCAAGCTTACACATCAATGCCTTGCCGCCGCCGTGAAAAGCTGGAAGCTTGTGCTACAATCCATCCGCGGCTCTTAAAAAATTTGATTTAGCCGCTGATCAACACGGATGAAACGCGGATGAGGGGTATGATTTCCAAGCGCATTGTGAATTTTAAAATTCTCACGCTAACCTATAAAGCCACAAAAACACTCTGCGTGCTCTGCGCCTCTGCGAGAGGATATGAATGCCACCGATCCAACACCGATTGCAATGGTGTTTTGCTCTTGTAGATAAATTGGTGCAAAAGAAGACAAGGAAAGCCTCTGGCGGATCGGATTTTTTTAGCCAAGGTTGGACACGGATGAAACGCGGATGGGGTGGAACGGCAGGAGGGAAACGTCCGAACCGATCCGTCAATTAATTCTTGCGTTTTTCACCAATTCAGCCTAATTTGGCATCAAAACCATTCGCCATGCCGCTTGACGTTTGATATAGATACGAATTTTGTTGTCAGTTTGCGCGGACATGTGTGTTATGCAAAGCCATAAATGTGGGGCGATTCATGGCGAACCGAATCGTATGCGGATGGTATGTTCATTTTTTGACCTTTTGTTTCCTTTATTCTTGTTCCTATCAAACTTCCTCCGTGTCCAACAACACATCCCACCAGTTTAGCACCATCTGGGAAAAACATTTCTTTACCGTTGAAGCCATTGACCTCGATCAGGATGGTCAGGATGAATTGGTTTATGACCTGGGCGAGCAGATCGATGTCAGAAACGTCGAGCATACGCGCTATTATGCCAGTTTTATCAAAAAACGCGCCTTTCGTCAGCTTTCCATACCGCTCGTCACCGGGCAACTGGATACGTTGCAGTTTCTATTCAAAGTCACCACGGACAGCATCATCATCATCGATCGGTGGACCATTTGGGCTGGTGGGAAAGAAGAAGCCCGCCAGCGACGCTTTTTAACCTTTACCGGAAAGGATCTTGACGGCGATGGCATGTTGCATCTTTCGTTGTATCCGAGAAAACTCTTTGTCGATAGTTCAGGTAAACGCCTATTCTTGCTCAGTCTTGACAGCGGGGGCGATATGGTTCGCCGCGGTGTCATAGCAATCGATCTTCGCGCCGGGGAGAAAGTATGGGAGTATTTCTTCGGGCCGCAGATAACCTCGTGCAAGATCGATGATTTCGATGCCGATGGCAAGCAAGAGATTTTCATCGGGACGTATGCTCCGGCTAATGGCGCCCAGTGGAACGGCATGCCCGATGACCGAAGCTACATTCTCATGCTGAACGAGGATGGCTCTCTGCGCTGGAAACGGCAAATGGGTGGCATGTTCAGTGGTGCCTTCGTCGATGCCGGCGATTTCGATGGGGATGGGCGCCGGGACCTGATCGCCTACCGGTTCAGGCAGGCCGACACCACCGGCACCCAGGATGAAATCATGCGCATCGATCCGGCGACCGGGGAGATTTTGCTGCGCCGCCATGTGGGCCTTTATTTTAGTTATCGAGCGCTTTATCGCGGAAGTTTCTGCCGGGATTTCAATGGCGACGGCCGCGACGAATTTGTGGTGGGCAACAGCGACGGCCTGATACGCATGTTCGATGGCGATTTGAACATCATCGCCACCTCCGAACGATTCGGAAGCAAAGTCACCATTTTTGGCGTAGGCTTTCTCAACGATGATTATCAATACGATGTTTTATGTTTCACGGAAGATGGCAATTATCACATCCTGGATCACCAACTGCAGTTGCTCCATAGTTGGAAACCGGTGCCATTCGGGATACAGAAGATCGTACATGGCCGCAAAAAAAGTTACATTCTAACGAAATCTGCCCGTGTGGTTGATTCTTTTGGCATGCCGCTTTATCAATTGCTGGAGTTACGCCGGCTGAGCCTCCCCGCATATATGATTCGAAATGAACAGAAATACCTGGGCTTGATCCTACTATTCCTGGTCCTGCTGGTGTTCGTGATATTTACGCGCAACGCCTATTACGGCAGGGCGACGCGAAAACTGCTGCTGCAGGCTCTGCGACATCTGGAGTTGCAGGAACAAGCCCTGGTGCTGCGCGCCAATGGCCAGATCGAACACATGGGCGAGGCATGGCGAACGTTTCTTGAAATTCCGGACGGGCAGTGGCATGGCAGGAAATGGCAACAGCTTGTGAGCAGCGATCCGGCGAATGCGGTGGCAAGCGCCGTGAATCGCATGCTGCACCAGAAAGGCGAGCCCCGGGTGCAGGAAATCGTCCTGCACCGTCCTGGCGGAGACCTCCTTCTGCGTCTGGCGCACCATACCGTACCCGTGCCCGGGCTGCATTTTTTCTTCCTGGAAGACTTGACCGAAAAAGAGCAGGTGCGGCACATGCGGTCCTGGGCGCCCCTGGCGCAACGCATGGCGCACGGCATCAAGAATCCCCTGACCACGGTCAAGCTCAATGCCGAAGAGCTGCGCCGCATCCTGGCGGAACAGGGCCATTTGCCGCATCCGGAAATCGATGAATATTTCGACGCCATCATCTCGCAGACCAATCGCCTGACCCGCATAAGCGACCGTTTCATGCGTTTCGTACGCCTGGAACGACCCGATCTCCGGCCGGTGGACGTCAATGCCCTGGTGCGGGAGTGGATCCCCCAATGGCTGCCGGAACGGGACGACCGGGTGCGCGTGAGCTATGCTCTGGAAAATCACCTGCCGCCGGCATGGGCCGATCCGGAGCAGCTTGAATTCGCCTTGAAAACGGTGTTTTACAATGCCCTGGAAAGTCTGGGCGAGAAGGGAACGATCCTGATCAGCACCAGGCTCGTCCAGGTTTTCCCGGAAACCGGCAATACCATTCGCCAGGAATTTGTCGAATTGCAAATCCGTGACACCGGTTGCGGCATTCCACCGGAAATTCTGGCAAAAATCGGCCAGCCCTATGTCAGCACCAAGCGCGAAGGTACCGGTCTGGGCATCAGCATCGTCCAAAAGATCATGCACGAGCATGGCGGCACATTCGATATCCACAGCGAAGTGGATGTGGGCACTACGGTTACCCTGCGTTTGCAAGTTGCAACCGGCCCGCAGCATTAGAAAGGCTGGCACACTGGTTGCATATACTTTGTTGGGGGGAAGCCGAAATCGGGTGATGTGCGCCGTCAGGAGGCAAACTTGAATTAGACATAAAGAAACTGCATTTCATTCATGTAATCGGTGGTTAGCCTTTTCGAACGCGCAAAACCAGAACCATCGCCATGCAAAAAGAGAACATCCTCATTATCGACGATGACCTGTCCATTTGTGAAATCCTCACCAAAGTGCTCAAGGCCGCGGGCTACGGGACGGCATATGCCGTTACCGGCACCGAAGGGCTGAAATCCTTCCAGGAAGGCCATTTCGATCTCGTGCTTCTGGACCTGTCTTTGCCTGACACCGATGGTTTCGAGGTAGCAAAGCAATTGCTGGAAGAAAACGCACAGACCCCGATCATTCTGCTTTCCGCTTATGGCACCATCGAAAAGGCGGTGCAGGCCACCAAAATCGGCGTGTACGATTTTCTCGAAAAACCCCTGGATCGCGACCGGCTTCTGGTGACCGTGCGCAATGCCCTGGCCCACGGCCGCTTGCAGCAGGAACTGGCGCAATACAGAAAACAAGTGCTGGAAAAATATCAGATGGTGGGGGTGTCGCAGGCCATGAAAAACATCTGCGCCCTGATCGACAAAGTGGCGCCGGTGGATACGCCGGTACTGATTACCGGCGAAAACGGCGTCGGTAAGGAACGCGTGGCCCTGGCCATTCATAACCGCAGCCAGCGCAGCGGCAAGCCCATGGTGCCGATTAATTGCGCCGCCATTCCGGAAGGATTAATGGAGAGTGAACTTTTTGGCCACACCAAGGGGGCTTTCACCGGCGCCCTGTACGCCAAAAAAGGCCGCCTGGAAATTGCCGACGGCGGTACGGTTTTTCTGGACGAAATCGGCGATATGCCGGAGTTTATGCAGGTAAAATTGCTCCGTTTCCTGGAAAAACAGGAAATCCAAAAGGTAGGATCCAACGAAATGAAGCAAGTGGATGTGCGGCTAATCACCGCCACCAATCACGACCTGCAAGAGGATGTTAAAAACGGCCGTTTTCGCGAAGACCTGTTTTACCGCATCAACGTGGTGCACATTCATATCCCGCCGCTGCGCGAACGCACCGAAGACATCCCGCCGCTGCTGGAATACTTTCTGGAGCTTTTTGCCACGCAGCAGGGGCTGCCGGTGCCGCATTTCACGCCGGCGGCCCTGCGGTATTTGCAATCGCATCCCTGGCCGGGAAACATCCGCCAACTCCGCAATTTTGTTGAACGCCTGCTCTTACTCAATTATAACGACGTTCTCGATTTGGATCATGTAAAAGCCTCCCTGGAATCTCCCACCGCTCCTATGGCAGCCGAAGTCGCCAAAGCACAAACCCTGCAGGAAGCCCGCCGGCATTTCGAACGTCAGTTTATCCTCAACGCCCTGCACGCCGCCGACGGCCATGTCTCCCGCGCCGCCCGGGCCCTGGGCATCGACCGGGCGAATTTGTACCGCAAAATGCGGCAGTTGGGGATTGTGCCGGGAAAATAACGGCCTCAAAAAATCGAAAAAGTGTTCATTTGGTTCAATTCAGGTGTGTTTATATTGCAACAAAATGGTGTCACTTTAGCAACAATTTAGGCTCTTTTGAAACTGAAATGCAAGATAACCAATTGAGTTTTAACAAATTATCGAAAAAGTGCGCATTGGTACAATGTTTGGGGGCTATTCCAGGGGTAGAGCAAGCTATCGCTACAAAAAAGCTGTGAGTGCCGTGCCAATCAAACTAAATGAAATCGTTTATATCCATTTTAAACCAAGAAAAAATCTCTGCGTGCTCTGCGCCTCTGCGAGAGCACAAAATAATTCCCAACATTCGTCCAATTGTTAATGGAACACGGATGAAACGGATTCGCGCGGATTGACTCGGATTTTTCGTTTTTGTGATACATTCGGAAACAAGTTCACGGGCAGCCTCGGCTTACCAGCGATTTTGTACAAATGATTTCGTTGCGCTCAAGATGAATCTCTCATTCTCGTTTTTGATTCTCCATCTCTGCGCGCTTTGAGCCTCTGGGAGAGCAAAAAAGAATTGAAGCCCATCGGTTCGTTGGTCGCGTTATCCCCGCAAATCTGCATCATCCGTTTGATCTGTGTTTAATTCAACCAATACGTGGATAAAAAACCCCCGGCACCTCCGAGGTGCCGGGGGAATCGCCATGTTATTTCTCCCTTCCAGCCAGCGAAAAGGCGAACCGCAGCAGGTGTCCGGAGACAATCGCCGTGACGGCGCCGATGGCCACGTACCACGGCCAGGCGATGGCCGTTGTGCTCACATACAGCATCACCGACAGGCCCGCCAGCATGGCCAAAATCGCTTCGCGCTGGCC
>WFVT01000376.1 GCA_015491485.1 Candidatus Zhuqueibacterota bacterium | reverse complement strand
TTTGACAGGATGAACGGGATGTGCAGAGTTTTTCATCAGCCACGGATTCACACGGATCAAACGCGGATGCCTTGTAGCACAAGCTTCCGGCTTGTGTCTTTGGCGGATAAGCACGGATGATTTCCCTCGCAAAGACGCAAAGTCGCAGAGGAGAATATATCGGTTATGAAGTTCTTGCAAGCCGTTGCAACATTGGTACTTAGGGCCAGGCCGGAAACAGGGGGCTTTCATTTTCAAAATCTGCCCCTGACTGTCGTCATTGCGAGCGAAGTGACGCAATCTCATGAACAAAAAGCAGCTTGTTTAACCGATCGCCATGCGTTTTTCACCTGACGAGCTCCCGCAATAACAATTTGCGTCACGTTCATCCTCAGTTCATGGATGCGGTTCGACTCATGTGCAAAATCATTTTTTCAACCACGAAGTTCACAAAAGACACGAAGAAAAATTAAGATTCAAAAAACCTTTGTGATCTTTGTGCCTTTGTGGTGATTAAGCTTTTTGCCTTGCGGAATCCAATAATTTAAGCGGCCTGTTCCTGGCAACAGCATCCATAATTGAAAAAACTCGCCGCGTGTTTCCCACCCGACGAACGCTCGCGGAGATGCATTAGATCGCGTTCAATCTGAACTCAGCAGAGAAGGAATAACCAGGCTGCCGAAAGATGGGGCGGCAAGCCGGGCGAATCCTTTTTTTCAACCACAAAGTGCATGAAGGACACGAAGAAAAGCCGGGGTTTAGAAATCTTCGTTTGTTTCATAGTGGTATCGGATGGTCCGTGTACACGGTAAATCATTCTTTTTTCAAGCGCAAATAGACATACCCCATGCCCGGATCATCGGAGCCGTCCCGTACCGCCTCACAGCGTCCCAGCCAGTATGGCAAACCCAGTAGCGTAATTTCCTGGCCATCAAATGTGGGTTTCAGCATGATTCGCTCCCCCTCTTCCTCACTGATAATCCGCCAGTGCATGGCCAGTTTTCCGCTGCCCCGGGGAGATAACAGCACGGTATCGGCACGCGCCAGAAAGTTGCGTGTTAGAAGCATATCGCCGTTGGCCTCAGAGCGCACGAGTGTGTTGATGGATGGGAAAGACGTGCTATGATAAACCACCACATCCGTCCCATCCGGAAAATGAATGGCAAACATGTCGCTTGCCGCATTCTTTTCGGGACTGTCTCCCCATTCATGCTGGAAAATCCCGAACCCATTTAACACGTGCTGCTGATTACCACGGCGCATAACGGCCATGACCGTCCCCCGGGGCACCAGATACAACCGCACTTCTCTGTCTTTTCCCACTGCAACCTGCCCCAAATCGATGGGCAGTTTAGCCGGACTGAATGCCAGGCTCAGCTTGAAATCCTTTATTTCCAACTCAATTTGATAAGGTCCATCCGAAGGCTCACGTTTCAAAATGTTTTTGCCATATTTTTCAAAAAGACGCCCGCGGGTGTGTTTCGCCCGGCTAATGAGGGGCGGCTTGATTTTTTTGTAAGTCACCGCGGTTTTGCGTGATTCGTCTGCCACGACGGCATAAACCGCACTCGCTTTCAGACCGGCCACTTTGCCGGTCAAAAAGAACACCGCCACTCCATATCGGCTGCTATCCGCCGCCGTCAAATGGCTCAAAAGCGTCCACCCCTCGAAATCGACGCCGTCGTGTTTCCCTTCATCGCGCGGGAACTCCAGTTCCTGAGCCAATCCTGCCGTCGCCCACAGCAAGAAAATCAACATGAAACGCCGCATTAGTCTGTGCCACTCCTGTTGGAAGATGATCGATGGTCCACCGGAGCTGCCCCTGTAAAAAGCTTTTTCGCGATTGGTTTTTCATAACGGCCAAAAGCTTCAACGCTTTCATCGCTTTTTCTGCGCCGAACTCTTTACGCCCAGGAACAGCCCCACTGATGGACGTCAATTAATGTAACCGTGCTCAAGATTCAACAGTGAATCGCGATCATCGAACTGATCGTTCCACAATTGATCGATGGCAAAAACGAGAGAAAATTGTATCCGGCTCTCCGAGTCGCCGAAAAGATTGTGAAGATCGCCATTGAATTGCTGCAACGTATATTGCACCCCGACGTCAAAATTGTCGCCAAGCCGGTAAAAGGCATTCAACACTCCAATCCACTGAAATGTGTTTTGCTGCAAGTCCGGAAATGATTTATATCCCACAGTAAGGGATACCTGTGCCGTCGGACGTTCCAGTTTCCGATACAAATATCGCAACGATGCGATCGATGCGATGGAACGTGCCAGTGTCATCGAGGCGTAGTCGGTGATCCGGTTCACACCGCTGATACCGCGGTTAAAAATGGATTGGTACCGCAAATCCCAGAAATGCACCGGATCGGGCCGGATATTGAGAATGGTGGAAAAAGTGACATTGCGCAACATCTGATCATAGCCCCCGTATGCGGGCCGATTGGTGAGAAAATTATTGATGCCGACGCCGATTTGATTCAGGATCGGCCGGTTCCACCGCTGACTGACCGGCACCCGGTACTGCAATGATGCGCCGATGGCATTCAGGCTGAAATCGGTTTCCGCGGTGGCCGGCGGCACCGGAGTTTTGGTGAAATGTTCGCCGTGCAGCCGCAACCACAGCCTTTGGCCAAAAACATGCGCGTATTCAAACACATTCCCATACTGATGATCTTCCGTGTTTTCGCCTGAAGAAAACGGATTGAGTACATCGGTATAAAAGATCGCGTCGTCATCGCGCAGGGTAGGAAACTCGATGAGGGCGCTCCGCACCCTCGAACGGCCGATTTTCAAAATATTCGATTTATCTTCCAATTGCACAAAAATTTGATGATAAAACACCTGCCCGAGATCGGAATCCGCATCGGGGAACTGGAAGCCCACAACCAATTGTCCGCGATAGCGGCCGTATAACTTTTGTTTGAATCCCAACAATACCGCAGTATCGGAAAAGTCGTTGACAGCCGAAGCGGTGGTATTGGCTGCGCGATCCACATTGAACGAAACCACTCCCCGGGTGGCCAGTTGAATTTCCGGACTGACCTGAGCCAGCGCATCAGTTCCGGCCAGGGCGAATCCAAGCCCAAGCCAAACCATACACCACGTATAAAATTTCATGACATTCACTCCATCGGAAATATGTTGATTATTCATCCAGTGCCACTTTGGGCAGCATGTTCATTTTTTGCCCCGGCTGCATTGCCATTTTCATTTTCATGGGCCGCACCATCCGTTCTTCATCCGGAAGGTCTTCGTAGGCCAAAACCAGAAGATTGCCGCCCGGATATAATCCGTTGTTGGTGACACGCCGGGTATCATGGTCGTGAAACGTCCAGAGACCGCGATTCTTGCCTTCGATGATGATGTCCAGGGTTTTTCCCGGACTCAGGCGTAAAGTGTTTTGTTGCCAGGGTTGCGGCACCGGCAAGCCATCATCGCAAACCAGCCAGAAATCGTGCCCGTGCAAATGCAGGAAATGTTCTTCCGTGCCAGCGTTAATCAGCCGGACGCGGATGGTTTCGCCTTCGCGAATATACAAATTGGGCGTTGAAGGATACGATTTCCCGTTCACGGTGAACCAATTCGGCATCGGCAGTTCGGAAGGCGCCCGGCGACTGAGGCTGTACGGCGGCTGATAACCGCGATCAATGGCGTCCAACAATTCCTGCTTGGAATCAAACAATGCAAATCGCTCTTTGTCAAAGCGGCCGTTTTGCATCAGATACATGCGTTCTTTCATGCGCTCCAGCATGCCGTTCAATTCTCGCCGGATAAAATTCGAATCATGGGCGGAATACACCAGCGTATATTCGCGTTCGTACGGAAATTGTTTTTGAATGGGATCATCATCGTTTTCAATAATAAAGCTTCCGAACATCCCGGATTGCATATGCAACAGGGTTCCCCAGTGGCAATGATAAAAATGCGTGCCGTAGGGCTCGGCGGTAAATTCATACACAAATTCCTCTCCGGGCATCACCGGCATCTGGGTCACATACGGGACACCGTCCATGCGCCACGGCACATGAAGCCCGTGCCAGTGAATGGTATGATTCAACTCGGTTTTATTTTTAAATTTGACCCGTACGCGATCGCCCTGTTTCACGCGCAATTCCGGTCCCGGGATTTGGCCGTTGAATGCCAGGATATGCACCCGCATTCCGGGAGCAAATTCATGTTGAATGATATCAATATAAAGCTCGAACTCTTTCACATCCCCCACGATGTTAGGTTCGAGCGGCTGCGGAAATTTTGTGCTATTCATCTGCTTTGTCCTTTCTGCCAGAATCGTCGCCGGCAGCAAGGAAAAAGCCGATAACGCAGCGCCGGTTGATAAAAACTCTCTTCGGTTCATGCTTCCTCCAATCTATGGTTGAAATGATTCAAGGGGTTAGCCTCAATAAAGGCTATGCCGATCATGGCTACCTAACGGAAATGCCATATTGCGGCACCTATTGACGGCCAGATCGAACACTTCGGAAAAACATCCAGGAATGAGCGGCTTTGGTGGTTGTGGAAATTGCTGTCTGCGTTTTACCGGCTGGATTACCCTTGCCGGGTGTGACCTGGAGTAAATCTTGAAGCGCGTATGGCAATTTCTTGATCCGTCTGGATGGGAGGCTGAATCGATCTTTAATAAAATACATCTTTTTCTTCCAAAAGCGATCGAAAAAATGACGAAATGGATTTTTTGCATCGGTCCGGTAAACAATTAAGCCTTTTCGGTAAATGGAAACTACAAAACAAACCGTGGCAACCCTACAGCTCATGATATGGATCGTTTTTTAAGCAGGCGGGATGAAAAGCAGCCGTCTAGGAATGGGAGCCTATCACGACCAACAGCTTACAACCACGCCCCCGGGCGGCTGATGCATTTAATTTCGTTCAGCCGCCCGGTCATTCATGCATCAGGTACCGTTACTCTCCGTGGATGGCGCGAGCCCGGCATGACGATGTTCACGGGAGGATGATGGTTCTTCTTTGCAGCAATCATGTTTTTCTTGATGGTGGCTTTGATGCGGCTGCGGATGCCGAGCATGGTCTGACCCGCCGCCGCAGCATCCGTGATGCGCGTCCGGAGCCGATTCCGAGGTATCGTCACTCTCGAGGGGGAGAGTTTCGCCGCGCTGATGCCGGTGCCCCCAGAAATGCAACGCAACAAAACCTACCAACAGCGCCAGCCATACCCAATTATTGGTCAACCATTCCATGATTTCGCTCCTTTATCTTAAGCCTTCAATGACATGTGGCTTTGCACAAGGAGGATATTTCAAAGACAGTGCCAAAACCGATCTAACAAAATAATTGATTGGATAAACAGAAATTATCGCTCCAGCCGATTTTCGTTGTCCATATCCTGTCGCAGAGAGAATGAAGAATATTCAACAATTGGGTGATGATTATTGTGCAATGATGCTTTACCATCTAAAATCAGTTGAGCTGTTTTGCCCGGCATTTCGCTTAAATGATTTCCTGACAGCTTATCAGGAGCTGGGCACGTCATGGTTGATTTAGGTGCATTTGCCTAAGCCGTCTTATAAGCGCTTAAAACCGGTTGATCCTCTCACCGAAGCGCGGAGTGCGTGGAGCGTTTTCGTTAATTGATGATGCAGGGCACCTGAACCACCGCCATTTCGCCATCTGGGATAAGATGATTTTTGAAATCAGCCACGGATGGACACGGATGCACGCGGATGCCTTGTAGCACAAGCTTCCAGCGAGGGTCTTTGGCGCAGAGGCACTGAGGATTTTCCCTCGCAAAGACGCAAAGTCGCAGAGGAATACATACCGATTGAGAAGTTTTTACAAGCCGTTCCAGCATCGGCATTTGGGCAAAGCCGGAAGCAGGGGGCTTTCATTTTCAAAATCAGTCCCTGACGGTCGTCATTGCTAGCGAAGCGACGCAATCTAAAAAGAGGTTGATCAACCGATCAAAACTTGTTCTCAATCTGACGAAGGCTCAAGAAGAAAGGCCGCTCAAATTCAACCTGAATTTCAAAAAACGAGGACCTGGCTGAAAAATGGGATCAGCTCATCCTGGTAAATCCTTTTTTTCAACCACAAAGTGCACGAAAGACACGAAGAAAAGCCAAGCTTCAAAACCCTTCGTGGTCTTCGTGGTGATTAAACGTTTTTGCCTTTCGGAATCCCGTAACTTAAACCACCGGTTCCCGATCACAGCATCCGGGATTGGGAAAACGGCACCACACGTCCGCCGCCTGACGAGCTCCCGCAATAACAATTTGCGTCACGT
>WFVT01000375.1 GCA_015491485.1 Candidatus Zhuqueibacterota bacterium | reverse complement strand
GTAATTGATTGAGCTTGAATCGAACCAAAACCTGGAGGTGAATCATGAAGGTAAAAGAGAAATTTGAGGCAAGCCGCAGTTACCTGCAGCTCTCACACAGGGAGGCTTTGGCACACTTAATTAACCTGCCTGTTCAGGCTGAAAAAGTTGCAGCGGACGTCTGGGGGGAAGACTTCGTGGCCCAGGTGTGGGAAGAAAATCCAGAGACGGCATGGGCTGATTTTTTCATTTGCCCCAACCTGGACGTCCTGCTCATTATCGGGGAGCAGGACTTGAGCACTGACGGGAAATTTTACATTCTCATTTTCGATTCGCCAATCCAAGTTGAACAATACGGCCAGGATCGACTCTACATCTATTATGACAAGGAATTACCTCTGCACGAAGCACGTGAAGACGTTGCTTACGAAATTATTTCGCTCGTCGGATACGACACCGGCGAATGGCAGATTCTTGAGATGGAAGAGGCAGCCGCGACGGATCGCGGCATGAATCGCGTGATCTTTGAACGAAAGTAAACAACACCTCGCCTGCCAGGACGGCGGGCGGGAGCTTGAATCGAACCTTTAAAATGGAGGTGTAACATGGTAAATGCAGCAAAAGTTTTTATCTACCGCGTTCTGGGTCGGATGAACCCGGCCAACCCGCCTGTGATCCGGGCGGATGAAAATATCGAGGCGGCACTCAAATTGGAACAAGTCGCTAAGGTGGCCTGGTATCTGGATCGGCAGTGGACGCGAACGAGCGCCCCGGAAGATTTTTTCCCTGACGCGAACTTGCTGCGGTGGGCAGGGAGATTCCTTTTGGCGGAGCATACCGCTATGGAGATGCCGCCGGAATGGCCGGAAGATTGGACGCTATCCGGCACTCTTCGGCGTTGGGCGCAGGATGCCGGTGGTTATGGCGGCCACCTGCTCAACACGGCCGCAAAACTCATCGTGGATTGGCCGCGGGGCGGCATTAATCCAGATGATGAGTACCGCAAAGCTGAGCGAAGAAACGCCGTGTATTTCACGGCGGCGTTCCCGGAACTCTACACCATCCTTACCGACCCCAGGGTTTTCCCGCCCTCGGTCACAGAGGCACAGGTTGAAACCCTGGTAAAGGAGGGCGACCTGGTTATCGTTCCTCGGTATGGTTCTATGGTGATTCAACTGCGGGAGCTGGCAGAGAAGCTGGATGCCAACGAGATCACGGACGAGCAGGTGCTCGAACATGTGCCAAAGGCGTACCAAGAAGCGGCGACTCGATACATCGCCCAGTTACGATCTGGCGATGTCAATGATGTCGCACATGCCATAAGGGGGTGTGAGACCGCTCTTGATATTGCGAACGATGTACTTGTTAAAGTTTTGGAGGACGACGCATGAAAGAAATTATCACCCACAGCGGCCAGGCCCACCGCGATGATTTCCTGGCCTGCTGTCTGCTTCTCGCGGCGACCGGTGCACCGGTTATCGAACGCCGCGATGAAGTGACGGAAACGGAGCTCGCCGATCCACAAATTGCTGTTGTGGATATTGGCGGTTCCTTTGATTTGAAGCTGAACAACTACGACCACCACCACGATCCGAACCTTCCGTGTTCGCTTCACCTTGTCGCTGCCGGCCTTTTCGCCCGCAGCGACTTCTCTGACGTGTTCCTCTGGTGGGACAACGTTAGCATCCAGGATACACAGGGATTCCCCACGCTGGCGCGGAAGTACGGCCTTGAGCCGCGGCAATTGCAGGAGCTGGCCGATCCGGTCGGCGGGGCCGTGCTCAAGGCCTTCTCCTCGTGCGATTCTTATACGCCAGAGCATAGCTTTTACTGGCTCTGGAAGGAGATCGGCGAGGGGCTCATTTCCAACATCCGGAGTTTCCAGGATGGACTCCGGGCTATGCGAATGGAGAGTGCCGGCGATATTTATGTGGCCGTAACGCGCCGCAAGGACAACGCCGCGCGGTTTGCGTTCGCGCGCGAACACGGCCTGAAGATCATCGTCGCCCCAAACGAGCGTGGGCCTGGCTTCACGCTCACGCGGGTGGACGATGCACCTGGCGTGGACTTCCGCCGGTGCGAGGGCATGGAAGGAGTTACGTTCATTCACCACACAGGCTTTATGTGTGTGGTGGAGGACATAAAATGGAACTGGCGGCCGTATGTAGAGGCTGCCGTAACAGAGGAGGGCTCATGAGAGAAAAAAAATACGCAAAGGCCACGCTGTATCTGGGGGACGCGGCAAATGTATTCGCCACGATCCCCAAAGCAAAACGTTCAGCATGGTTCCAGGAAGCCCTCCGCAGAACGCAGGGCCGACCGTGGGAGAATTTCTTGATCATCCCCATCGAGCCTGGCATCAAGGCCGATCTGGAAGCCATGGCCCGGGCCGAGGGCCAGACACTGGAACAATTCGTTCTGCAGGAAATCCTCAGTGCCGTGCGCGGGTTCTTTTATACCTGCCAGCACTGTGGGACATTCCTGGCGGATGGCCGCAAAATCGTCGTGGAAGCGCCAGAAATCACCTTCACGTGCCCACAATGCGGGCAGGAGAGCCGTTTTAAGACCGAATAAGGCTCCCAATTGTCCTCATTGTGGCACATATTGCCCGCACAGTTTCGGCTGCTGCGGGCTTTTTATTTTCACTGGCGATTGCGTCTTGACATGCAATCGCTTTTTTTGTATAGTCGCTGCTGGTGCCTGCAAGTTAAGAAAATGTAATGACTTGTAAGGCATTTACAATCTGCAAATAATCCAGATTATGTAAACTTGCAGCGAGATACAGCTTTGGCCAAAGCAACATCGAAAGCTCAAAAAGCCACCGGCAAGCAGCCCAGCACATCCGCCACCAAGAAAAGGAAACGTCCCTCCCCTTATAACGCTCCAACCACTCAGCGCCGTGTACAGGCGCGGCTCCGGGAAATGCAAATCCTGGAGATGACTGTGAAAGGCATCCCCAAAACAGAGATTGCAGAGAAACTCGGCATTTCCCGCCAGGCTGTTTATTCGCGCCTGCTGAGCATCCTGAACAAGCTCGGCAAGGAGCATAATGCCGAACAATACCGGATGCTTATTCTGCGGCGCTGGGAAATGCTCTATACAAGAGAGCTTAACCGCTATCTTACCGCCAGGAATGAGAGCATACGTGAAAAGGCATTCAAGCGTGTGGCGCATATCCTGGACCAGCTTGCTCGTTTGGGCGGCGTGAATGCGATCATCCAGGATAGCGCAGGCGCGGAAGACGATCGCGGCAGCTTTGAGCTGAAATACATCGCCATCCGTCGCATGGATAAAGAGGTGGCCCAGAAGCTGTACGACGGGCCGGCCACTATGGACGAGGTCGATTTGCCAGAGCCAGTTAAAAAGCTGTTGCTTTCCGGCGGCCAAAACGGGAAAAACGGCTCAGGAAATGCACAATAAAACGTAAATAACGGGCATCTGAGAGACGGGAATTGCAGCGTGCACAGCAGCAGACAGCAGAGAGATACCAAAAAATTGGCTATGAATGGCGCCCGTTCCCGGGGCCACAGGCCTTTTTCCTGGCGGCCCCATGGGATGAAGGTCTCTATGGTGGTGCTGCTGGCGGTGGCAAAACTGCTGCTCTCCTCAATGATCCCGTTCCCGATCTGCTTGAGTTCCCTGGCTCCACAGCCATCTTTTTCCGCAGAGAATATCCCCAACTCGAAGACGTCATCCAGCAGGCCCTCCAACTGTTCACGCCTATGGGCGCACAATACAACGAAAGCAAGCACCGTTTTACCTTCCCAAACGGTTCCAGGTATTACTTCGCGCACATGCAGCACGAGAAGGACAAGCTCAAATACCAGGGCCGCGAGTTCGGGATCATCCTTTTCGATGAGCTTACGCACTTTTCTGAAACGCAGTACCTATACCTTTTCAGCCGAAACCGCGATCCAAAGCTGCCAGAGGACCGCTGGCGAATACGCAGCGCCACGAACCCGGGCGGAATTGGGCATGCCTGGGTTAAACGCCGCTTTATCGATGCCCTCACTCCCTACCGCTTCAAGTACTTTTTCCGCTTCAACGACGAAGAAATTGTTGTCCCGCCAGGCTTTCCCTACGGCCGCAGCCGGTTCTGGGTGCCTGCCACCGTCAAGGACAATCCGATCTATGCTGGCGGTCTCTACGAAGCCAACCTCATGGCGCTGCCGGAAGAAGAACGCCGCATGCTGCTGGAGGGCGATTGGGATGTCTTCCAGGGCCAGTTCTTCTACATGTGGCGCAAGGATGTCCACGTTATCGATCCCCTTCCCTGGCTGTCGCCGCACTGGAATTACTTCGGCGCGTTGGATTGGGGCGATGTATCGCCGTTTTGCTATCTCATCGGCGCCGTGGACGAGCAGGCGAATCTCATCATCATCGACGAGCTGTACGATGTCGCATGGTCGATTGAGAAGATTGCCGAGCATATCAAAAAGATGGAATCAAAGCTGCCAAAGAAGGTCACAGCCAGAGTTGCAGATACACAGATTTTCGAGCGCGAGCCAAAAGAATGGGAAATGGGCACGGATGACAGCATCCGGCAGATGTTTGCCCGGCATGGTGTCCAGTTCTTGGCGGCGAATAAAGACCGGCTGAACGGCTGGGCGGCAGTAAAAGAGTACATGCGCTGGGAAGACCCAGCCACGTACAACGGCACACCGGAAAGCATCATACGGCATCCCCGGCTGAAGATCACGCGCAATTGCAGGAATCTCATCCGGACGCTGCCGGATATGCTATACGTCGGCGCAGATGCGGCTGATGGCCGCAAGGCCGAGGACATGCAGAAAAAGGGCATGGAAGATCACGCGGTGGATACGCTGCGGTATCTTGTCATGCACGTCTATGAACCATCAAAAAGGAGGAAGAAATCTTCAGGCTGGCAAGAAGAGATCAAAAAGAAATCAGGTGCCGGGAGACCTCCGGTCGTGTGGTAGAACAACAACAGGAGCCGCAGCATGAACGTATTCCCGCAGAGTATGTTCAAAGATTTTACGGAGTTTGCTATCGAAAACACAGACGACCTAAGCGTTGTTCTGTATGGTCAGTATTTCGTTTACCGCTATTCTTCTATGCTCTTTGTTTCCTACACCATACTAAACTGAGGGTATAGCTGTGAGCGACAGGGAAAAGATTAGAAGGAAACTGGTTGAGCTTAAAGCGGAAGGCGTGCAAGAGTTACGCGTCCTGGAGTATTTGCTCAAAAAACTCTTGCAATATGAAGATAACGTTCATATAGTTGTAAAACCGGAGTTTCGGTTTCATGATGGTCACCTGAAAAAGGTGACTATCTATCCAACCGATGAGGTTAAATCTATTGATTTAGCTGCACTCCGGTAAGCTGGATTGGAAATTTCGGGCATTTAGCCCTGAACCTCATCTAAAGGAAGGGCTGTTCTGGGTGCAATATTGTGTCCAGGGCAGCCCTTTTTTGTTCTGGAGGAAGCCGTAATGGGAAAAGACAATTGGTCGTATCGCAGCATCGGCATGCAGTGCAGAACCTGCATTTACTTCGTACGGAAGGCTCTGCGCGATGAAGATGGGAACTCTGTTGAGACTATCATTGGCCGGTGCCGTAGGCGCGCGCCGACCATGAATGGCTTCCCTGTGGTGTTTGAAACAGACTGGTGCGGCGATCACAAGCTCGATGAGGAAAAGATTTGAAGCCGATCATCGTCAAAAACAGCATCGTACCAGTGCTTCTGTCCTGGTTCTTCCCGGTGGCAGCGATCACGCTGTGGCCTTTCATATTCGTGAGGGAAGGCTATGAGCGTGTGGATCGCATTATCCAGCATGAGACCATCCATTGGCATCAAGCCGCTGAGCTGCTTGTACTTCCCTTTTACCTCATTTATCTGCTCAATTGGCTATTCAATCTTCTCAGATACAGGAATACAGACATGGCATATTACGAAATTCTGGCCGAGAAAGAGGCTTACAGGTTCCAGGACGTTCCCGGGTATTTAGACCGGCGCGTCCGTTGGGCCTGGTTGACAGGAAATTTGGAGACAGCATCATGAGAAAAGCAAGTTTCTGGGCCGTCATGGCCCTCTTTGCGGCCCTTGTTGCATGTGGTCGGTCAAAAACAGAGATCAAATCGTTCATGCTGCAGTGGCAGAGCAGCAGCGGTTCATCGCCACAGGCGGGCTTTATTTTCGACACCTCGACGCGGGACACTGTGGGCTATGTTGTCGGCACAGGAGCCGACACGTCGAAGGTATTCCCTATCCATCCATATCAGGCGGCAGCAATATCGGCGCAGGACACATCTTCGGGCGGCACCGCGGTCAACCTGCGCCTTTATCTATACGGGGCAAGCGGGACGCAATTCAACTACGGTATCCCAACATTCCCCCGCTTTGCCCTTTTAGATTCGTTTGACATCACGGCTGAGACGTCGCATGACTTACCGTGGGTATTTCAAAACTACGGGCCGTATCAGCTCGGCTTTATACGGGCGGTCGGCCAAACTGGCAATGCTTCTACTGCGGTCGAAGTAAAGGTCGTGATCAGCTACGACGAGAGGTTGTAATGTTTATCCCGGGCCTGGGCAAGAAAACACGCGATCGTCAGTACGGGGAAAGAGCGATCGCCAATCGCGACAAGATTTACGAAGTCTGCCGTACCTACGAGCGTTTGCTTGAGGCATGGGCACCTGCCAGGGAACAGACCAAAGAGAATTTCCGATTCGCTGAAGGCAATGCCTGGGATGAGACCAAAGAAGCGCAGCTCAAAGCAGCCGGCCTACCGGCGCTTAAAATCAATCTCATTTGGCCGCGATTGCTACGGATTCATGGACAGGAAATCCAAATCCGGAAGAAAATTCAGGCGGTCCCCAGGAAAGCCGACGTCGAAGATGGTGCTATTCTGGCAAATGACGTCTTCGACTGGGTTGAATGGACCAGCAAAATGCAGGACCAGTTCTCCTTTGCGTTCATGCACGCCATTATCGGCGAATTGGGAGGCTGGATCGAAGTACGCTGGAATACGGATAAAGACCCTCTCGGTGTGCCGGAGGTACGGGCGTGGAATCCGTTTTTCATCCTGGACGATCCGACGGTGGGCATCTATGATCTGCGACATAAGCAGGTCATAATCAAATCGTATATGGCTACCTTCGAGGAAATCGTCTCCATGTTCCCGGACAAAGAGGAGGAAATGTCTAAAGTAATGAGCTGGCGCAAAGATTTTAGCTTCCGGGAGCAAATCACAACATGGTGGCAGCGTATTACCGGCTCGCAGGCCATGATGCACGATGACCTCATCAACGAACGCGAGGGCACCTTCCGCATCATCGAGATGCAGAAGCGCGTGCCTAAGCATAAGATCATTGCAACAAATGTAATGAACGGCGTGCAGCAGGAAATATCCAGGGAAGCAGCGGCTATGCTACGCGATCATCCGGACATCGTCGTGATAGAGCGCAAATATGACGAAATCCGGACTCTGACGACCGCTGCAGACCTTGTGCTGCTGCAGGACGAGCCAAACGAAGTGCAAAACGGATATTTTAGCATCTTCCCTGTGGCCGGATTCACTGTTGCTGAAAAGAGCTGGGGCCTGGTGCAGCAGCTCAAAGGCCCGCAAGAGGAGCTTAACAAAGCACGGTCGGCTATTCTCCATATCCTTTCCAGTGTAGCATCTTCGGGCTGGCAGGTTCCGGAGGGCAGCCTTGACGATGCTGAGCTCGCTAAGCTGGAGCAATACGGCGCAAATCCGCGCTATATTCAGATTTACAATAGAGCCGCAGGAAAGCCGGAGAAAATCCTGCCGAACATGCCACCGTCAGGTGAAATGCTCCGTGCTGATCAGGCGCGGATTGATATGGAGATGATCTCCAGCATCGATAAAGGCGAGCTCGGCCTGGATGCCGGCCAGGAAAGCGGTGTGCTACACCGGCAGAAGGTGCAGCAGGCCATGCTGACACTGGAGCCCTTTTTTAGAAACGTGGATCTGACGAAAGAATTCGTCGGGGAGTACATTCTCGACCTTATGCGGCGCAAAATGCACGAGCTGAAAAGCGGAGTTCGCGTGATCCCTGTTCCACGGAAGGATGAGACGCGCGGGCTTCGCTTTGATAATGTCCAAATAAGTGCCCAGGATTTGGAAGACGAGTACGCGATTGTAGTCAAACCTGGATTTGACAGTGACCTGCAGCGCTTCCGAATCCTGGCCATGCTAACCGAATTGGAAAGAGGTATGCCACCGGAGCTTGTGCCGTGGCATCTGAAGATCAAATACACGGATTTGCCTGAGAACGATAAGGCGGAATACATCGAATGGGTAAAGGGCCGGTTGGGCCCATCACCAGCAGAACAGCAGAAAATCGCTCAGCAGCTTGCAGCCCTGGGCGAGGCAAATCCAGTAGAGGCATTGCAGCAGCAAATGCCAGAGGCAGAACAACAACTGTAAGGAGACGCCACCATGCCTGAAGACGCAAAAAATAATGCACCGGCTAATCAGCCAGAGCCGCAGGGCGGTAACCAGGGCGATGCACCTGACCAGTATCAGGAACCGGCACCGCCGCCACAACCGGATAGTGTGCCGTTTCAAAGCTCGGAAGATGTTCCGGCCGTTCCGTGGTCCGGAAATATGGGCGAGAATCCGGCAGATATGCAGACTGAAGAGCAAATTAAGGATGCCCTTGATAAAGCAGGATACGGAGAAGACGGCGATAATCAGGCTGTTCCTGATCCTGTGCAGGATGAGATTGATTCACTTTTAGGTAAAGGAAATCAGACCGACGGGCCTCCCGAAGATGGGAGTACCCCGGAGGCAAAAGATAAACCTGAAGACGCTGCAAAGGATGATTTCGAGTTTCCGGAGCCGGACACACCGGTTGACCTTCTCGAAGCGGAGTCCGGCCCCTCCCCCACTCCAGATGACGCCGAAATGGATGTTTCTGGCATTCTGAAGAAGTACATCGGGGATGAGGCTGATGAGACCGTCCTTAAAGCAGCGGAACCAATAGCAAAAGCCTATAAGCACCTTCAGCAGCAGAACACTCTTTTGGCCCAAGAAATTGGTACCTTGAAAGAGCTGTTCGAGAAGCTGGGGCAGAATGGGCAGGCGCAACAGCAAGAACCGCAACAGCAGGCAGACGATGGCGACGCCGGCGAGCAGCCTTCCCAGAAAGCGGAAGCACCTGCGGACGCCGAATTGCAAATGCCATCCGAAGAAGAACTCGAAGAGATTGTTGCGGAGGAGGGCTACACCGGCCTTTACAAGCGTATGCTGGATGATGCCAGAAAGCTACTCACTGCGCAGCAACAGCAGGCGCAGCAGCAGCAATCGCAGGAACAGGCGAAGAAGCTCGAACAGGAACGCGCAGAGCACAACAACAAAGTGTTCATGCAGCGCGTGCGCGAGTTTTTGCGCGACAAAGCGATTGCGCGAAAGGATAAGGCCGCCTTCCAGAAGTACAATGACGAAAAGTACGTGCCTACTGAGGACGAAGTGGTGCAGGTTTTCCCGGAACTGGAGCGCGAAGTCGAGATTCTGAGGCAGTTTTTTCGGCCTGACGACACCGGAAAATTCCATCCGGAACATCTTGAATACGCAAAACGCCTGGCCTACTTCGACAAATACATCGAGAAGGCACGCATGCAGGGATACAACCAGGCCCTGCAGGATATCAAGTCCGGGCAGTCTAAGCGTGTGAGTGCTGTGCCCAAAGGTGGTGTGGCTTCGGAAGACGCTGGCACGTTCAAGATCGGTGCGGCCAGCAACCCGACCGAGGTCATGCTGCAGGTCGAGCACGCTTCCCCGGATAAGATCGAAGCAGAAATAGCCCGTCTCCGAAAGCAAGGCTTAATCTAAGCTCTCTTTTTTAAAGGAAACGGGTTAACTGAGTGACTTAACTTAAAATCAGGAGGTGGATGATGCCTACTGTATTTACCCAAGATGAAATCTATGCAATCGGACTGATGCAGCAGTCTGTTATGTACGAATCGTATAAGTACAATTTCTTCAGCCGATTTGTGAGCTATGTCAGAGACGACCGCAGCCGCTCACCTGCTGATCAGCCGATGCCGCCGGTCTCCCCTATCGTGGTTAAACGTGATTTCTCTACACAGGGACAGCGCGAACTGACTGTGCCAATGCTGCGAAACCTGACTGATCCCGAAGTGTACGGCGATGCCCGGCTGAAAGGTAATGTCGAGAAGCAGTCGCTCATCTACGCGCGCGTGTACATCAACCAACGCCGGAACGGCGTTGCGCCGCCGAGTGGTATGAGCGACCAGTATGTGAAGCCTCTAAAATTGTATGACAAGGCTCGCATGCAGCTTGCGCAGAAGCTGGGCCGATGGACTGAGATCAACGTCGCACGTGCATTTTATGAAGGCTATTCTTACAACGTTACTGCTCCAACATCTGTTGGCGGGCTCGGAATCAGCAAAGTGCAGCATCCGCATATTTTTGCTGCAGATTCGGGTAAAATCACCTGGAGTGCTAACCCGACGACTTATGCCAGCAATATCAATGCTGCCGTAAACAACCTTTTGGCCGGTAGCCCGAATGACATCATGAGTGCCAATGCGCTGCGCCGATTCCGGACGGCTTGCAACAAGCTGGAAATTCCGTTCATCGACGTGGGCGGCATGGCTGTCCGTCCGCTTGTTATGCATGAGAATCAGTTCCTACAGCTCACGCAGGACCCGGATTACATCAGCGCTCAGGAAAATGCCAATGTTCGGCATGCCATGAAGAATCCGCTGTTCCATGGTGCTGCTGGCATTTATGCCGGATTCGTCATTTTCGTGCGTGAATTCAGCGTGTTCGGAATCTCCACCACCGCAAGTTCTGTAACCTGGGGCGCTGACAACCCACTACAGAACGTGGATACTTATCCAGTCAAAGGCGCGATTTGCTTCTCGCACAACGCGCTGTGCGGCGGGTGGGCCGGTGGCCCGAACTTCACGTTTGATGAAGACGACCATCAAAACTACCGAGAGGTCGGCGTCCGTGTTATTGATGGTTTCTCACGCAATGACTACAAGGACAATATGACCGCCGGTAGTGAGACTGTGGTTGTCAACAAGTCGAGCGCGATCCTGCTGACTTACAGTCCGGATGACTGGAATTAATCTGGCATAGTGCCTTATTCATAGAATAATTGGTAATCAACTCCTAATCATGGAGGATAAGATATGGCTGAAACCGTAAACCGAGCGAATTGGCAGCAATATACTGCCGACGGCCAGGAGAACAGCTATTACAATTATCCGGCTACAGCGGATTGGGCTGTGCTTAAAGGGCCGAATCACGAGATCCATGAGATCATGTACAGTGCTGCGCCCGGGAGCAACTTTGATAAAGCTCCTGTTGGCTCCCGCCTTACTGACACGACAAATGGTGTTCTTTACATCAAAACAGCTTCTTCGGGTTGGGTCGTGGCCGGTACGCAGACATAATAATTGGCGCCCCCTCGGTTCAGAGGGGGCACAATTCTTAACGCATTACTCAGGAGTGCAAGCATGAATATGAAGTACTTGAAGCAAGCAGCGTTGAGTCTGGTGCTGTTTTTTGGCTTCATTGTGCCAGAGCTGTTCGCCGCTCAGCCGACCGTAACGGTGAGTAAAATCCGTGAGACTCGGGATGTTGTGGTGTACAGCTTCAGCTATAGCACCAGCATTTCAGCCGCAGATAGCGCCATCTTCACCGGCACTGGTTCGTGGCTTTCCCTGGAGGGCCTATTCAAAAAAGACAGCCTGATGACTATTGAAATTCAATCCAGTGAGACGACCGCAGATAGTGTTCGACACACCATTCTGATGCAAGTTAGTTCAGCGAATAGTCCATCTGAATCAGATTGGCTGACTGCATATACTGATGCTTTAAGTTTCACTAATACGACAAGCGCGGTGGCTGTTATCCGACCGCGTCGGTATGCAAATAGCACGAAGATGCGGCTTGTGATTTATGAGAATGACACGCTAAAGGACGCTTCACAGACCATCAGCGGCTACATCATTGTTTCAAAATAGGCGATCCCCATCGCGAAGTGGAGGTGATGTGCCAGTCGGAGGCGTTCCTCCGCCCGGGGTCGCTGCTTCGGTGGCGGCCTCGGGATAATTATTAACCAATTAACCAAGAGGTGCATAATGGCGGAAAAATATTTAGTCGTGAGCAAGATTCCTGTACCTACCAAAACCTTTAAACGGTTCGACGAGACCGTCACGGTCGTTTTCCAGCAGAAAGGCAAGGATCACTATGTCGCTGAGAATGTCCCTGAGTGGGTGGCGCAGCGGTATGACCGGTCGGAATTTGTAACCATCTCCCCGATGGGCAGCAGCAAGGGGAAAGCCGGCGGGAAGAAAGGCAAAAAAGGTAAAGTCGGCAGGAAGAAAGGTGCTGAACCTGAAGTAGTGGCCGAAACTTCTGGAGACGAGGTAACGCCGCAATGACCACCTTCGAGATGGTGATGCGGGTATTTTCCGCGTTCGCCGAGGAGACAAAATCATTTTTGCTTCAAAGCACTGCAACGGGCGGCTCTACGACCACGATTGTAGATAGCTCTCTCAGTCAGGGCGATGATTTCTTCAATGAGATGGAAGTGGAGATCATCGAGGGCGATACCAATGGCGAGCGCCGCATTGTGACCGATTTTGTCTCCTCGACGGGCACCATCACGGTGGACAGCCCTTTCTCAGCAGCGATCGCGTCTGGCGACAAATACATCGTCGGGCATAAAGGCTTTTGGGGCATCAGTGAGGTGCTGGAATACCTCACCGATGCCGTGAATGACCTGAAGAATGAACTCATTGACGATGTATTCTTTCGGAATTTTGCAAGCAAGACCACGTCTGGATATTCTGTTGCTGGAAAGAATTATGGTGAGACAACGCTTCCAAGCGACATTATTCGACCGATCTCTGTGTACATCAACGGCAAGAAGGCACGTATTTACCGGCTTGAGCAGGCACGGAGCTTTGATCGTGACCCGTATATCAGTGCGGCTGTTTTGATTGGAGCGGTGGATATTAAAACCGCAGGCCGTACTGTGCATTTCCGGCCAAAGGGCAACGTTAACATCGTCTGGAATTACATCAAAGAGAGCAATGTTACGGTGGACTCGCCGAGCGACTTACCTTCAAACCTGCATCCGCTCATTGTGGACAATGCTATCGCGCGCGGGTTTGAGAAGCGGCAGCGAGCGGATCTCGGCGAATCTTACCGGCAGCGGTACAACAAAAACGTGAAGCTATTAAACCTGCAAGCTGCAGGAAGATTAGGAATCGAAGTATGAGAAAAATTGCCTGGACAATTTTGCTTTTCATCCTCTCCCCTTCCCTGTTTGCGCAGAATCCAGATTATTTGAAGAAGCTGTTCAATAAGGATTCCGCACAGGTGCTGATGTATGGCGGGAAGGAGCTCATTGACGATGAGACGGATATTACGAAAAACTGGATGGAAACGGTCATTGGCAAAGCCATCGTCAATCTGACGGCGGCCATGCTGCAGCGCGGCTACAGCGCAGATGATTTCGATTCCCTCTCCGCCGCGATTGACCAGGCTGCTATTGATACGGCGATGGTAATTGTGGCCAGCCGGCAGAACATTGCCAATTCTGCGCCGGATACGTTGCCTGCAACGGCTGCATTATGGGTACGGAACGGTGGTCGCATTAATATTACGAGGAAGTTCCGTATAGAAGGACATTTTGTTGATCCTGGCCCGATTCAGGTTTTTGAAGGGAATCTGGATTCTGTAGAATTTGCTCCC
>WFVT01000374.1 GCA_015491485.1 Candidatus Zhuqueibacterota bacterium | reverse complement strand
TCCTGAGGATGAGAGTGGATATCGATCACCGGATATTTCGGTTGCCAAACCCGATGTTCCGGAATATTTCCGGGCGTCTCCGGGTGGAACATTTCCAGAGTCATATCGGGAGGATAAGGGGTTGAAGCAAAATCGGTGAGCACGTGATACGCCGCAAGCCCACCGATAACCAACAGGATTCCCAAATAGATCAAAAAACGTTTCAGTAAGTTCATAAATCGCCCTCGCTCATCCTGCAACGTCTATTTTCCTGATTTGCTCCTACGCGATTGCCGCATAGAAAATCGACAGCAAGATAATAAAAATCAGTACGGTGCTTGCCAATTGGAAGCCGATGAGCTGTGAAATCAGCTCGCCCCCTTTGGGCCCGAGCGCCTTTTGCGTGACTTTCACAACGTGAATATACCAGAACACCAGGCCGAGGATAATCGGAATGCCAAAGGCCAGGCTCAGTGCAATCATCCACACATGATCACGCAGCGGCACGGCCTCGCGAATAACGGTTACTGAAAAGAATCCGCCCACTGCCAGTCCGAAAAAAAACACGCCGAGTACAAAGCGAATCTTCTGTCCGTTCACGATACCCTTCCCTCATTTTACTTTAGCGGCTTTATTCAGCGCCGTGAGCAATTTCTCCATTTCTTCATAGGTAATGCGCTTATCATCAATGATGGAGAAAACCAGTTTGCCAATCCGGGCGAAATCATGCCGATCCACCTTTTTGTCGGCGACGGCGTTGGTAAAATTATCCAGCGTTTCAAAAACCCGGTCTCGGTTATAGCTCATATACGCTTCCGGGAAACCGGCAAACAAATCTTCCACATACTGAATGACATACCGATCCACTACCCATTCCATGATGGCCTCTCGTTTCACGTACGCTATGGAAAGCGCCATGAAAAGCAAAAGGATCGGCGTTACAATGCCGATGGCGAGTCCGCGCCACAATCCGGCACGGAAAGCCATTTTGCGTTCCAGTTGCAACACTTTGTCTTGAAATGCTGCAGGGGGCTGTTCGTGTTCCATAGGGTATTCCTTCTGTCTCGTTTTACGCCGGTCGCTTGATCATCCGGGCAAAGATCTGCAGATCTTCGCCGGGCACCGCCCTGACGAAATAAATCGCGGCGAAATATACCAGTATGCTGAGCGGACCGATAATCAGAAAGCTGATCTCGCGAGATAACAAAATGAACCCGACCATCACCGCGGCGGCGATTGCGATTTTGATGCCAAGGTGCAGAATTCGCGCCGGTTCAAAAGCAAAGACTTTCGGAAAAACAAACGGTATCTGGAATAACACATAGACATGAATCGAGATCAGAGTGGCCGCTGCGGCGCCGTAGTAATTGTAACGGGGAATCAGCCAGTAATTTAAAAGAAGATTGGCGAACATGCTTAGTATATTGACATACAGATCATACCGTTGGCGGTTGCTGGAGACCAGGGCATAAGCGAACACCTGTGAAACTCCATACGGTACAATGACCCAGATCAAAATTTGCAGGACCAGGACCGACGGCAAGAGGTCTTCACCAAAAATCAGCAACAGGATCGGCTCGGCCAATAGCGATACCGCAATGGCAATCGGCATGGTAATGATGATCAGAAAGCGGATGGCGCGCTTGCAGGCTTTTTCAAATTGCGCCGCCGAAGTCTTGTACAAGTTGGCAATCACCGGGAAAAAGGCGGTAATGAACCCGGTGACCAGGATCCGGGCCATCATGAAAATCCGGTGAGCCGCGGAGTAGTAGCCAACATCCTCGGTGGTTTTCATGGTTTGCAGCATCACCACATCGGCTTTCCAATAGATCATCACGCAGATCATGATCAGGGCGAATACCCGTGCTTCCACCAGCAGCGATTTAATGAACGGCCAGTCCACCGAAGTCGGCTGAAGATCAATTTGCCTGCGAATATACGCATAATAATACGCCGCTTTGGCATATCGGACGGCAATGTACACCCACAGCAGTGAGAAAAGTCCAAAGCCGGCATACAGCAGGGCGATACTGATCAACACACGGGCTACATTTTCCAGAAACCACGCGAGGCCCACCCGGCTGAGCTTTTCAAACCCGCCGATAATCCCTTCGTAGGCTTCCGCCAGTGCGGCAGCCACCAGACTGAGGGAAATAATAACCGCGCCTTTTTCGACCACGGGTTCCTTGCTCAGGGCATACACCACCGCAACCATCATCAGCATCGCCACGCCGCTGGAGATCACCGTAATGATGGGGACAGCGGCGAAATAGCGAGCGGCGC
>WFVT01000373.1 GCA_015491485.1 Candidatus Zhuqueibacterota bacterium | reverse complement strand
TTTCAGGACCGATTCTCGCAGCGCCCCATCTGGTTACATTCAGCCCGAATTCAGGGAAGGATAATGATTAACCGGATTGAAACATCGGTAGGGGACATTCAAGAAGGTGCAAGGCGGCACCAAAGCGGTATCGGGCCGGATCATTGCGGCGCTGGCCATCGAGGGCGCCGGGGGGTGTGGGCTGCAGGATACCGGGGAAAATAACGCCGCCCCCCACCTATGGTTACGGAAGGCAATGATGGCCGTTTTGACTGATTAAAGATCGATAAATTTCCACTTTCCGCCGCGAAAGCGCCAGGTATTGAGAATCAGCCGGATGGTCTCATCGGCCATGTGAACCATCCACAATCCCCAGAGGGAAAGATTAAACACGAAAACCACCACCCAATTCAAACCGATTTCAAATACCAGTACGCTGGCAATGGTGATCCACATGAGCCATTTTAAATCGCCGGCACCGCGTAGATTGCCCATCAGCACGCCATCCACGGCTTTGGGAATTTGTGCGGTGGCGAAAACTTTGATCACGGCGGCTCCCAGTCGAACCACCTGTGGATCACTGGTAAATACCATTACCAAACGCTTCGAAAGCAGCACAATAACCGCCACCACCAAAAGCACAAATATAAAGACCACCCAGGAGGTCATTTCCGCGGTGCGCTGGGCAAGGCGACGTTGTGCCGCGCCCAAATTCTTCCCCATCAGCGACATCGCGCCCAATCCAAATCCCATATACACCATGGACAGGATGGCCTGAATGCGCAGAAAAACCTGATGTGCGGCCAAAACGGTAATTCCAATCACAGCGGCGTATCCGGTCACGATGAGCTGGCCCACAGCCCAGACCAGTTGCTCGATGGTGGTCGGGAGACCGGCGCGAAACAGGCGTTTAATGGTTTGCCAGTTGGGAGTGGTAATTTCCCGAAATGCTAAAAACAGGGAGAGTTTTTGGCTGCGCAGTAAATAAAATGTGGCGATGAAGCCGACGGTATGCGAAATGCCGACAGCCAGTGCGGCTCCAAACACTTCCAGCCGGGGCAGGCCAAACAGCCCGAAGATGAGCAGCGGGGCGAGTATCAAATTGAGGGTATTGATGCCCAGATTGACAAACATGGAATACAACGTGTCGCCTGCACCCCGAATCACGCCGACCGCCATGAAATTGGTGATGATGATCGGCGCAAACAGGGCGACCGTTCGGAGGTAGGTAATGCCGGCCTGGCGCGCCTCACCACTGGCTTCGCGAATCAACGTGAAGATGCCCGGAGCGCCAAAATACCAGACGAATCCAAGCAAAAACGCTGACACGATGCCCAACATGAGCGTTTGCCCTAAAATGTGATTGGCCTCCCAGCGATTGCCGGCGCCCAAATAACGGGTGATAATAAGCGAAGAACCTACGATGAAGGTCAGCAAAACGGTGAGAAAAACCACGATGACCTGAATGGCCATTCCCACTCCCCCGAATGCCGCCGCACTGATTTTACCGATGAGGATGGCCTCGACCGTCCACATGACGGTTTGCGAGGACAGATCGATGACCGCAGGCAGAGACGTTTTCAGGATCGATTTAAGTGGTGATTTCTCTCCCAAATCTGCATCCAAGCTTGTTCTGGTGGTATTTCAGAGCTGTCCCTCACGGGCCGGATTACCGAGCAACTCCGAAAGCGGAGTGTTTTCCCACACTGATGAAGAATTCGGTGATGCCCGCTGGGGCCATGGCGTGCCCCATGCGTTAAGGAAAAAATGATCCCGGCGAAAGGCAACCACTCCTCCCGCCGGGAAATGAATATTTCGATGCATCACCCCGGAAATAGCTTAATCGTAATATTCCAGGCCGAGATGGGTGATGAGCTCTTCGCCGCGTAAATGGCGGAGCGTATTTTTCAGCTTCATGAGCTGAATAAAGATATCATGTTCCGGATATAAATTCGGCGCCACCATCGGGCTTTTGAAATAGAATGACAACCATTCCTGAATGCCATACATCCCCGACCGCTGCGCCAGATCGAGAAACAGCGCCAGGTCCAGCACGATGGGCGCCGCCAAAATACTATCCCGGCAGAGAAAATCGATTTTGATCTGCATGGGATAACCGAGCCAGCCGAAGATGTCGATATTATCCCATCCCTCTTTATTGTCTCCGCGAGGCGGATAATAATTAATTCGCACTTTGTGATAAATGTTGCTGTACAAATCCGGATACAAATCGGGTTGTAAAATATATTCGAGAACGCCGAGTTTGCTCACTTCTTTGGATTTGAAGGACATCGGATCGTCCAGCACTTCGCCGTCCCGGTTTCCCAGAATGTTGGTGGAAAACCAGCCGTGCAATCCCAACAGGCGAGCTTTCAGGCCCGGAGCCAGCAGGGTCTTCATGAAAGTCTGGCCGGTTTTGAAATCCTTTCCGGCAATGGGAACGTTCAGCTCCCTCGCCAATTGCTGAAGCGCCGGAATATCCACCGTGAGGTTCGGCGCGCCATTGGCATACGGAATCCCTTCTTTGATGGCGGCATAGGCGTACAGCATGCTCGGCGCAATCGCCGGATGATTTTCCAGCATGGCCTTCTCGAATTTCTCGATGCTGGTATGGACTTCATCCGGCTGTAAATAGACTTCAGTGGAACCGCACCAAACCATCACGGCGCGCGACAGCTGATGTTCTTTAATGAAATTGCGAATATCATCGCGCAATTGTTCGGCAAGGTCCATTTTGTTCTTGCCCTGTTTCACATAGCTGCCGTTGAGTTTTTTGACGTATTCGGGATCAAACACCGCCGGCATGGGCTTGATTTGCTGGAGCTCATCTTTGACCACGTTGATATCGTCTTTGTCGAGCACCCCGGCTTTCAAAGCCGCGTCATAGGCATTGTCCTCGAAAATATCCCAGCCGCCGAACACCAGATCATCCAGTTCGGCAAGTGGCACGAAATCTTTGATTTTGGGGGAGCGGTTTTCGGTCCGCTTGCCCAGCCGGATCGTGCCCATTTGCGTGAGCGAACCGATGGGTTTACCGTGTCCTTTACGAATGGAAAGCACCCCGGCGATAAACGTGGTTGCCACAGCGCCCATTCCCGGGGTTAAAACACCTAATTTGCCTTCGGGCGCTTTTATTTCAACACCTTTTTCTACCACTGTTTTTCCCTCCTTCGCTTAGCTTTGAACATTGAACCGCTTTCAGCCATCAGCATCGATTTGCCACTCCACAAGACATCATGCATCTTCGAGTTTCTCAAATTTAGCGCCGTTTTCCTTTTTCCAGACATGATACAGGCGCTGGATGGCCGTGTAATTGGCCAGAACGGCAATCAGCATAATGGCAATGATGAGTAAATATTTGTGAATCAGGGCGCTAACCCCCAAATACACGATGCGTTCCGGGCGTTGCATCAGCCCGACATTGCATTCGAACCCCAGCCCTTCGGCGCGGGCGCGCACATAACTGACCATAATCGAGCCGCCCAGCGCGACAAATACGGCTGTGGAGGTAATCAACATGCCCTGGCTGACAAAATAATAAGCCAGGCCGAAAAACACGATGACTTCCGAGTACCGGTCGAGGGTGGAATCATACAGGGCGCCAAATTTGGTCACCCGGTTGGTCGCCCGGGCCACTCGTCCATCGATGATATCAAACGTGCCGGCTAACAAAACCAGGGCCCCGGCGAGCCGCAAACTTCCCGTAGCGAAAAGATAAGCGGAAATGATGCTCAGGATAAATCCGATCGTGGTGAAAAAATTGGGATTCAATTCAAGCTCGATAAAGAAATCGAATACCGGTTTCATCAAATTGAGATACCAGGATTTCACGCTCGAGGGTAAAATCATTAAATTGGATTTCATATCTACTCTGTGTCCTTCTTTGGTTTGCCTTCTACGACTAAAACGATTTCACCTTTTAGAGGTCGGGTTTGCGCTTCCGTCAGTAACTCGGAAAGCCGCCCCCGTAAAATTTCTTCAAATTTTTTGGTCAGCTCCCTGACGATGGCGGCGTTCCGGTCGCCGCAAAATGTCAGCAAGTCTTGCAAGGTCCGCTGCAACCGGTGTGGCGATGCATATAAAATGATCGTTCGATCTTCGTTCGCCAGAGTTTCAAAAAACCGCCTGCGTCCTTTTTTCGGCGGCGGAAAGCCTTCAAAGGCGAACCGATGTACCGGCAAACCGGAAAGGATGAGCGCCGGAATCAGTGCGGTTGCACCGGGAACCGCCGTCACCGGAATGCCGGCATGAATGGCTTCACGGACCAGGTAAAATCCCGGATCGGAAATGCCCGGAGTGCCTGCGTCGGAGATCAGCGCCACCGCTTTCCCGGATTGCAGCTCTTTTAGGATTTTCGGTGTCTGACGCGTTTTGTTGAAATCGTGAAAGCTGATCATCGGCGTCAGGATACCGTATTGCTGAAACAATTTGCGGCTGTGGCGGGTGTCCTCCGCCGCCACCAAATCCACCGCCGACAGCACATCAATGGCGCGCAGGGTCATATCGCGCAAATTCCCGATGGGCGTGCTCACCACGTACAGCGTGCCGGGCTCAATCTGAGCCGGTTCGGCCGAGGGTGTTTTTCCGGCATCAGGCATCATGAGGTGCTGTCGGTCTTCACCGACTGATCCAGAACCGCTTTCAGGCTTTTATCGAAAATGGCGATCGCTTCGTCCACATGCTCGCGCTGGATATCCAGCATCGGGCGCACCCGGATCGAGCGATGCCCACAGGCCAGCACCAGAAGGCCGTTGTCCTGACAACGACTCAGAAATTGGTCCCGAAAAGTTTCTCCGGGCAGGTCAAATGCCAGCATGAGTCCGCGACCGCGGACGTTGGAAATCACATCCTCGCCGTGCCGCTGCGCCAGCGATTGCAATTGTTCCAGGAAATACCGGCCGGTTGTGCGCACATTGTCCAACAGATTTTCCTGTTCGATGATCTCGAGATATTTCTGAAAGCGCACCATGTCCACCAGATTGCCGCCCCAGGTGGAGTTGATGCGGCTTTTTTCCTGGAAGACGTTGTCTTCCACTTCATCGATGCGCCTGCCAGCCAGGATGCCGCACACCTGGGTTTTTTTGCCAAACGCCATGATATCCGGCCGGGTGCCCAGCGCCTGATGAGCCCACATTTCACCGGTGAGTCCCACGCCGGTTTGCACTTCATCAAAAATCAGCAGCGCCTCGTTCTCATCCGCGAGTTGCCGCAACTGTTTGAAAAATTCCGGCCGAAAATGATTGTCACCGCCCTCTCCCTGAATGGGCTCGATGATAATGGCGGCGATATCATCTTTCCGCTCCACAAAGGCGCGCTTGATTTCCTCGACCGCCTGCTTTTCCAGGGCGATCACCTCTTCCAGATGAGCTTCCAGAGGGAATGTGATTTTGGGATTGATGATCCGCGGCCAATCAAATTTGGGAAAATATTTGTATTTGCGGGGATCGGCCGTGTTGGTAAGGCTGAGCGTATAACCGGAGCGGCCGTGAAACGCCTCACGAAAATGAATGACCTGATGCCCCTTTTCTTCTTTGTAGCCTTTTTGAAAATTTTTGCGCACCTTCCAGTCGAATGCGGCTTTGAGGGCGTTTTCAACAGCCAAGGCCCCACCGCTGATGAAAAAAAGATGCGGCAGATAGTCCGGAATGGCGATACGCGAAAATGTCGCCACAAATTCGGCCATTTCGCGGGTGTAAAAATCGGAATTGGACGGCTTGATCCGCGCCACCCGCAACAGTTTATCGACAAACTCGGGTTCTTTCAGCGCTGGATGGTTGTGGCCAATCGGCGCTGTGGCAAAGAACCCAAACAAGTCTAAATATTTTCGCTGATTAAGTGCATCATATACATATTGACCTTGCGATTTCTCCAGGTCGAGGACCATCCGGTAACCATCGACCAGCATATGTTTTTCCAGAGTCGGTAACACCTGATCCGTACTTATCTTAGACACCGTAACCACTCCTTTCTCATCGTTCTGCCAAACCAGATACAGCCTATCCGGCAGGTGTCAGAACCCCTATTTGCCTCCAATCGCCTCTATTTGCCCCGGGCGTCGCGTTACGGCAGGCTATCTACCATCTGCCTGCCGCAACGGCAACTTCGGCCTGTGAATCATTCCCGGTTGTCGATCTGTGCGCGTTGCAAACGGCCGGAATAGTCCACATACACGACTTTGGTCTCGGTATAAAACTCGAACACTTCCCAGCCGCCCTCTCGGTGGCCGTTGCCGGTTTCTTTCACACCGCCAAACGGCATGTGCGCTTCGGCACCGATAGTCGGGCCGTTGATATAGGTGATCCCGGCTTCGATGTCGCGCATGGCTTTGAATGCCTGATTCACATCGCGTGTATAGATCGATGAACTCAGGCCATACACCGAGTCATTGATAAGATCAATGGCTTCTTCGAAGGAAGCGACCTTGAACACGCTCAGCACAGGGCCGAAAATTTCCTCGCGGGCAATCCGCATATCGCGTTTCACATCGACAAAAATGGTCGGCTTGTAAAAGAAGCCTTTGGCACAGTCCCCTTCTGTATAGCGCTCCCCACCGGTGAGCAGGGTCGCGCCTTCGCTTTTGCCAATTTGGACATATTCGTCCACTTTTTCAAGTTGACCTTCGTTGATGAGGGGACCGACCTGATTGTTTTCATCGAGTCCGTCGCCGAGCCGTAAATTTTCCGTTGCCGGTACCAGCATATCGAGAAACTGATCATAGATTTTTTCATGCAGGATCAAACGACTTGTCGCGGTGCAGCGCTGGCCGGTGGTACCAAAGGCGCCCCAGAGCACGCCTTCCAGCGCCAGATGCAAATCGGCATCGTCCATCACGATTTGGGCATTTTTGCCGCCGAGTTCCAGAGAGACGCGTTTGAGGGTTTTGCTGGCTTTTTCGGAAATCAGTTTGCCGACCGCTGAGGATCCGGTAAACGACACCAGCCGGATATCGCGGTGCTCCACAATAGGCACTCCCACGCGCGTGCCGCCGCCATGCACCAGGTTGATGACCTTTGGCGGCACCCCGGCTTCCAGCAGAATTTCAATCAGGCGTGTGGCGGTCGCCGGTGTATCGCTCGCCGGCTTAAAAACGACGGTATTGCCGCTCACCAGCGCCGGAAAGATTTTCCAGGTAGGAATGGCCATGGGAAAGTTCCAGGGAGTGATAATGCCCGCCACTCCGATAGGCACCCGCATGGACATGTTAAATTTGTTGGGCAGCTCGGATGGAACGGTATGTCCGAACAGGCGTCGTCCTTCGGTCGCCGCATAATAGGCGGTATCGATGCCTTCCTGCACGTCCCCTCGTGTCTCGGCCAACACTTTACCCATTTCCCGGGTCATGGTGCGCGCAATATCTTCTTTGTATTGCGTCAGCAGATCGCCGACTTTTCGGATAATTTCGCCGCGCATGGGGGCCGGGGTCAAACGCCATTCGTCATAAGCCTCTTTGGCGGCCTGTACGGCCCGGTCAACGTCTTCCGCATTGGAATTCGGAAAGGTGCCGATCACTTCATCCCAGTTGGCGGGGTTGCGGTTTTCGAAACGTTCCCCGGTGACGGAATCACACCATTCGCCTGCAATATAATTCTTGTATTCACGAGCCATTTTCCCTCTCCTCATAATTAAGCGGTTACGTACCTGTTCAGGGACTCAACACCATGGCTTTACTTTGAAGAAATGAAACTGAAAGAGTCACATCAGCGTTGGTTTTTTAAGTTAGCCGGAGCTTTTCATTCGATTTGCCGCTCGAAAAGTCGAAACCTGATTTGCAAGTGTGATGAGAGACAAGCCACTAACCACTGATTCGCTCCGTGCAGCGCCGAATCATTACGGATGATCATCTTTAAACTTTAAATATTAATGAAATTGCTATCAAAAGTCAAGCTGAAAGCAAAACGCTGGATTTCCCCCGGTTTATCACCTCACTGGAGGGAAGCGGTAGGGTGTTCAGGCGGTATCTGTACGGTGAAGGGCGCCCCGGCTATTGCATTGCATGAGTCTGCATCGTGTAAAAGCTTTGAATCTGCCGTAGGGGTGCCACCGGGCTCCTCCTGATCAGCGGATCGAAAAATCCCAAATTGTCCAGTGAACCCGAGGGCTACCGGCAACAGAAATTCCCAACTGTCCCGAGGAGACTTCCGGCGGAGGGGGCGCTCGGCGAGGACGCCTCGCGTTAGTTTGGAATTGCGGCGTGGCCATCTTTGCACTAAACCACCGGCGAGGATGTCTTCTCGCCTTTGAAAATCAACCAGTACTTCACCGGACGGATAGATTACACAGGCCCACAAGCGGGCGGAGCAATCCCGGATAGAGCAATAGCCCCGGCTTTCAAGCCGGGGATTTTTGGCGCAATCCCCAACTGGGCTTCAGCCCAAAGGATGCGCAAAGTCAATCCGGGCTGAAGCCCGAAAGGGAGAGATTTTCTGATCCCTCCGAGCTGAAGCTCGGGGCTATTCAATCACCGCAAATGCCCGTGAACCGTTGTTCGCCTCCGCAGCCCAGGCCTTCGCGGCCGGGAAGGAAAGCACAATCCTTGCAAACTGCGTCGGCCCACAAAGGGCCCTGGCTACTCCGGATAGAGCAATAGCCCCGGCTTTCAAGCCGGGGATTTTTGGCGCAGTCCCCAATTGGGCTTCAGCCCAGGGGATGCGTAAAACCAATCCGGGCTAAAGCCCGAAAGCAATGGATTTTCCGAGCCTCCGAGCTGAAGCTCGGGGCTATTCACACTCAGCGCAAATGGTCGCGGACCGTATCCATGCGGTGACGGGCACCCCGACAATAGTAACTCTATAGCCCGAGGCCTCCGGCCGAGGGTGCGTCGCTCGGCGGGGACGCCTCGCGTTAGACGACCCGTAAGCTTGTCTTTACGCCCTGAAAATCAACCTGTACTTCGCCGGACGGATACCGATCATTTAGAATTAGGGTTCAGCCGCCACAGCAACGTTTATTGAGTTGATTTGTTCAAATTATTTTACCACATTTCATCATCTCCGACAGGTGGATGGAGCTGAAGGACGTACACGATACCGATAACAGACAAAAACACCCGGTAACATACAGGAACACAAACCATAAGGAGTACGATGATGAAAGCAAACAAGCGACATCCATTCTTCCGGTTATCAAATGTCCGTCGGTTAATGGCGCTGTGGGGGATTTTCCTGTTTTCGATGTCGGTTCATGCGCAGGATTTAGAAGGAACGCTGCAGCAGCTTTCAGAAGACGCCGCGAGAATGTATGTGATGCCCATTTCATCCGCACTGGCAACGAATATCAACGGAGCGTGGTTCCATAAAGCGCCAAAAGCGCAGGCGTTCGGCTTTGATCTCGAAATTGGCGTGGTCGCCATGGGGTCATTTTTCCCAACGGACCGCACGCGCTTTGAAACCACCGGTCAGTTCACGTTTAGCGTATCCGAAGCTCAGAACCTGGTGAGCAGTGTTTCCAATCCCCAAATTCGAAATGAATTGATTTCACAGTTGACGACCACACCATCTACAGTGAACATTTCCGGAGCGACCATTATCGGTAGTTCCAATGATTATATTACAATTTCTTTTCCGGGGGGCACGTATCAAACCTCGTACGGCCAGGTGACTTTGCCTTCTCAGCAAATCCAGTTGCCGGTGGCGGGGTTTGGTGAACTGGCTGAAGTGAATCTTTTGCCCCTGGCGACGCCGCAGGTGACGGTCGGGACAGTGATGGGAACGCAGGCGGTGCTTCGTTATCTGCCATCCACCGCCATCAATGATGATTTGGGGAAGCTTTCCTACTTTGGTTTTGGTTTACAACACAATCCTCTGGTGTGGCTGGGTGGCTTTCCATTTCCGGTGGATGTGGCTGTGGGGTTTTATCGGCAAAATGCGGCCCTCGGGGATGTATTCAGCCTTAAAGCCACCGCATACGGTTTGAATATCAGCAAGCAATTCGGAACCCGCTTTTTTAACATCACCCCGTATGCCGGGTACCTGGTCGAGCAGGCGACCATGCAGGTGAATTACGCCTATGTCGTGGATACCCCCGGCGGCCCGATAAGTCAGGAAATCGCCTTTGAGCTGGAAGGCGAAAACAAAAGCCGCATCGTCCTGGGCATCAATTTGCGTTTCTTGTTGATCAACCTCAATCTGGATTACAATCTCGGCACATACGATTCCATTACCGCCGGATTGAATTTGGCTTTATAGGACTGCCGTAACAGCAGAAGTTTCCCTGAGGCTGCCTCCTTAAAATTTCGGCACTGCCGCTCTGCCCATCATGGATGCGCCGCATCCATGATGGGCAGAGCGGCGGTGCGGGATGGTGCAAAGCGGGGGCAGCCTCCGGGGGCCTGCGAAAGCTGCCGGCAAACTCGCGGCGGATGTTCCGGATGCGTGGCAGATTCATGCTCCATGGCAATCATGCCACGATGCATTCAGCCCCGAAAATCGACCCGCCGGAACCGGCATGGCTTTCATTCAACTTCTTCCGCCGGTTCCTTGGTTTCCTTGTTTTTTTTCAGTGTTGCACCGCTGGGTAAAATCGGCGCTGGAAAATCGTTTATTTTCACATAAGGAAAAATCACGCAATGTTTTCCGATGTGCGCCTTGCGCGGAATGTGTGCGTGTTTACCGATGACCGTCAGGCCTGCCTCCAGCAAGTGCGGTTTTTCTTCATTGGGAACGGCTTCTCCTTCGCCGATGCGTGCGCCCTCGCCGATGTTGACCTCCTTATCCAGAATGACCCGTTCCAGCCGGGCGCCCTCCCCGATTTCGCAGCCGCTCATGATAATGCTGTCTTTAATCACCGTATCGCGCTGAACATACACTCCCGGGGAGAGAATGGAATTGATCACATTTCCTTCGATCACACAGCCGTGGCTGATGAGGCTGTTTTGCACGGTGGCGTTTGAACTGACAAATGTAGGGGGACGGTCTCCAATGCGATGTTTTTCATCGAGATTGGGATAGATTTTCCATTTTCCCGGATCAATTCCCGCCTCCGGGGACAGCAAATCCAGGTTGGTCTGCCAGTAAGATTTGAGCGTGCCGACGTCTCTCCAATAACCGCTGAATGGAAACGCGTACGTTCTCGCATTTTGGCAAGCATCAGGGATAATGTGTTTACCGAAATCGGTGCCGGCGTTTTTGGTGATCGCCTTGTGCAAAAAATCCCGCGAAAAAATGTAAATGCCCATGGAGGCTAAATTGCTCCGGGGCTTCTTCGGCTTTTCTTCCCAATCAATGATGCGGTAGTGATGGTCCACCTGAGCAATGCCGAAATGCTGTGCATCTTCGATCGGTACCCGCATGGTTGCTATGGTCAGATCGGCATCGCGGTCGCGGTGAAACTTGACCATATCGCTGTAATTCATGTGATAAATATGATCACCGGAGAGGATCAATACGGCGTCATATTCATAACTGTCCAAAAAGTCGAGGTTTTGGCGAACGGCGTCGGCAGTGCCTTTATACCAGTCCGAGTCTTCTTTTCCGGTTCGCGGCGGAAGGATTTTAATGCGGCGGGTACGCCCGAAAAAGCCCCATGCTTCACCATTGCCGATATGTTCCATCAGGGAAAGCGGCTTATATTGAGTAAGCACACCAATATGGTGAATGCCCGAATTCGCCGCATTGCTCAGAGTAAAGTCAATGATACGGTAGATACCGCCAAAGGGGACCGCCGGTTTGGCGCGTGCCTGAGCCAGCACACTGAGCCGGCTTCCTTCTCCGCCAGCCAGAATCAATGCGATGATTTTTTTCATTGGATGACCTCCCCTGGCTCGTAGCGTGATTTTTCGAAGCGCGCCTCCGATGTGCCCGGGTACACCACACAACCGGGGGATAGCATCTGGTTCGCCGGGACGATGGCTTCCTGTCCGATCAGGGTCAAATCCGACTCTTTGACGTGTGGCCGGAAACCATCCAATCGGGGCAGACCGGCCTGGCCCACAATGGCCGCCTCTCCGATAATCACATCGGTGTCAATAATGGTTTGCATCACCGTGGCGCGTTCTAAAATCTGGCTGTCGAAAAAGATAATGGAATCTTGCACCACCGCGTCCGGAGCCACAAATACCCCCGGAAACAAAATGCTGTTGCGTACCTGGCCATATACCCGGCATCCGTTATAGATAAGCGAATTTTCCACCACCGCTTCTTTCCCCACGACCGCCGGCGGCCGGTCCTGGATGCGACGGTGCTCCAGATTGGTTCGCACTTTCCAGGCATCCGGATCAATTTCCGGCTGGTCGCCCAGCAGGCTCATATTCGCCATATAAAATTCCACGATGGTGCGGGTGTAAGCCCAATAATCTTTGAATTTGTAGCCGAACACCCGGTAATCGTTCAAGATACGCGGTAGGATATCCCGGCCAAACTCGAATTTCCGCTCCTGCCCCACCAGCTTTTCAACGATTTCGTACAGAATTTCGGCTTTAAACACATAGATGGTCAGCGACGCCCAGTTGCTGATCGGCCGTCGCGCTTTTTCAGAATACGCTTTGAGCGGACCGCCGCGATCGTTTTTGCCTTCGATGACGCCCTGCCCGAATCGTGAAGCCTGATCCGGGGGAACTTCCTTGAATACCACACTCACATCGGCATTCATGTCCATGTGAAAACGGATTAAATCCATATAGTTCATGTTGTAAATGTGATCGCCGGACAGAATTAACACCAGCGATGGATTGCCGTGCTGGATATAATCCAAATTTTGATAAATCGCATCGGCGGTTCCCCGGTACCAATCGGTGGGCTTATAGCCTTTGAAAGGCGGAAGAAAATGAATGTATCGATTCCGGCCAAACATATCCCATGCCATACCGTTGCTGATATGGTTCATCAGCGAAAAGGGCCGATATTGGGAAAGAATCCCCACCCGTTCGATACCGGAGTGCATTAAATTACTCAAGGGAAAATCAATGACTCGGTACAATCCCCCAAAAGGAACCGCGGCTTTGGGACGATTCATGGTTAATACGCTCAGTTCATCCACGCGTCCGCCGGCCAAAATCATGGCCAATATCCTGTCATGATACAACATTGCGTTATATTCTCACTCCTGTTTCTGACACAACCACTGTTCCTGTGTACGGCATTTTCGTTGATCGATTTTCGACCACCCGGCCGCCTCGATTCGATGAACAATGTCTTTCTCGTGATAGATGTGAGGCGGATTTCCGGTTAAATAACGAAATACGGCGAATAAGCTGAAAGGCGTGGTGGTGAACAGCAAAAATGCCCGGGGTTTAGCCACACGATGCAGTTCACAAAGCGCTGCAGTCGGATCACGAAGATACTCAAACACCCCCACCGCCGTTAAAAAATCGAAACTTTGATTTTTGAAAGGTAATCCCTGCTCAAGGTCGAGCACCACGGCCGGCACGGAATGATGCTGGAAAGCGATTTGAAGCATGCGAAGGGAGCGGTCAGACAGGATCATCACGGAGGCTCGCCGAAACACCGATAGAGAAGAGCCGGTTCCGGTTCCGATATCGAGATGGCAACTAAACGTCCGGTCGGGAATCAGGGAACGCAGCAAGCGCAATTCGGTCTGATACAGGTGGCGAACAATGGGAATCTGACGGGCGACATGATACCATTTTGCTTTTTGATCCCACAAATTAATCATGTTCCATTGCATCATCCTGATGATTGACATACATGCCGGCATTATAAAATGGGGCAAGTGCACATATTAACGCTATTTCGTAACTTTTTTGTCGAACCACCCGCCCACGCGTAAAGATTTCAAAAGCTCCGCCTTTATCGCGGACATTGGTTTGATCGGCGTAATCATCGATAATATCGCCGAGTTCGGCGCCGTGAGTACGAATCTGGCTCACAATGCGTTCAGGCACGGGGACGGCAGCGGAACATCCAAAGTATCCCCGACCGTTTCCCCACACATACACCCAGGATTGCAGGAAAAATTCAGCATTCGGCGCATCCGGACGGACACTGAACAGGCCGCCTTCGAGCCCGACGGCAAAGACCGGGGAATGGTTTTGTTCGTGTGCCATGCGGTAGGCGTTCATGGCGCGGTTCCGGGCGCCGGTCATCAGCGTTTGCAAGTTCATGGGCATTGCCGAAACGTCGCTGGAGGCGGCAAGGGGAAGAAATTCGAGATCATCCTGGGGCAGCTGCAGTTCCGATGCCAATTGATGAAATACCGTTTTTACAGCAGCCACTTTGGGCTTCCGCTGGCTACCAATGACAATCATTGACCGTTTGAGTGGCATGCGCTCATCTACTTCTGCGTCAATTTCAGAATCACTTTTTTCAGCTCTTCCCTGGCAGTATGAACCGTCGCCTCTTCATCAATTGGAATCAGCTCGCGGTGTTCCATGAGAATGCGGCCGTCCACCATGGTCAGCATCACATCCCGTCCGCACGTTGCATAAACCAGTTGTCCGTACACATTATGGCGCGGCTGGCTGTGTACGGCCAGGTCCTGAATGGCAATGATATCCGCCCGCTTGCCGACCTCGATAGAACCGATTTCGTGATCCAGATTCAGAGCACGGGCTCCCTCGATGGTGGCCATTCGCACGACTTTTTCCGCTTTGATGGCGTCTGCGCCGTAACGAGGCTTGTGGATCAGTGCGGCAAGCCGCATTTCCTGGAACATATCCAGGTTGTTATTGCAGGCGGCGCCATCGGCACCCAGGCCGACGCGCACCCCTCGCGAGAGATAATCCAATAGCGGAGCGATGCCGGATGCCAGTTTCAGGTTGCTGGAGGGGCAGTGCGCCACCGAAGTGTTCGTATCCACAATCACCTGTTTTTCCATGCCACCGAGCCAGATACAGTGCGCCAGTGTCACGTCTTCGCCGGTGAAGCCGCAGTAATGCAGGAAATGAATATTGCTGACTTTTTCCCGCTTTTCGATCAGCCCGATCTCGTCCCGGTTTTCCGAGGCATGTGTATGCAGATGGTATCCGTTTTCCCGCGCCAATTGCGCCGCCTGTTCCATAAGCTCACGGGTGCAGGAAACCGCAAAGCGGGGAGACACGGCATAGAGAATGCGGCCGTCTTCCCGGCCGTGCCAGCGCTTCGCCAGTCGTTCGGTCTCTTCGAGGCTCTCCTTTGTGCTTTCCAGTAGCGTTTTCGGCGTGGTGTCCGGATGATCCATCATGCATTTGCCGCCGATTGCCCGCAGCCCGGCATGTTCAATTTCCTCGAAAATGACATCATAATAGCGTACACTGCCCATATCCAGTATGGTCGTTGTGCCGCTTTTGATCAGTTCCGCAATGCCCAGGCGTGCGGATATTCGCATGGCTGCGGGATCCAATGCTCCCTCCATGGGCCAGATGCGTTTCTGGAGCCAGTCGAGCAGCGAAAGGTCGTCCGCCTGGCCGCGGAATAACGTTTGGCACAAGTGAACATGGGTTTGAACAAAGCCGGGAAGGAGCAAATAATCGTGGCAATCAATGATTCTGGCTTTTCCGGCATGAACCTTGCCGATCTCAGCGATTCGGCCGTCTTTTATCAGGATATCTCCTCGAAACACATCGCCTCGTTCATTCATGGTCACGACGAGGCCGCCTCGCAGGAGGATATCTTCTCGTTTTAACATCATCGTTCTATTGCAGTTATCTTAACAGCCAATTTTTACACACGAGGTATCGTCAATTGAACTCACCACATCGGATGATCGCGAAACAAAGACGAATGCGTACGAGAAACGTGGCAGTGTGCTGATTGCTGGTGAAGTTTATTTGAATGATCGAATGTGTGACATCGAATTGTGAACGGATTACATTCGCTTCAAAATACGACGTATCAGGGACGTGAATCGATCCTGTACCTGCTCCGCCATCCGGGTGACTTCTTCATGATCCAATTTTTCCTGCGATATACCGGTCGCCATATTGGAAATGAACGAAATACCAAGCACACGCAAGCCACGAAAGGCGGCGGCAATAACTTCCGGCACGGTGGACATTCCGACGGCATCGGCGCCGATACGTTCAGCCATGCGAATTTCAGCGGCGGTTTCATAGCTGGGGCCCTTCACGCCTAAATAAACACCTTTATGAATCGGCACTCCCAGTTTTCGGCCCTCTTCCAGGGCCAGTTCGACCCACTCCGGATCATAAGCGGAGATCATGTCTGGAAACCGGGGGCCGATTTGACGAGGATTGGGGCCAAAAAGAGGATTGTCAAAGGTCAGATTGATATGATCCACAATCACCATAAAGTCGCCGGGGCGGTAGAAGCGGTTGATGCCGCCGGCGGCATTGGTGACAATCAATTTTTTGACCCCAAGCGATGCCAGAACATGCACCGGAAACGCCACCTGCCCGTGCGAATAGCCTTCGTAGGCATGGACCCGCCCCCGTACGGCGAGGACGGAAACACCGTCAACGGTTCCGGTGACCCACTCTCCCTGATGGCCCACCACCGTAGAAGCCGGATAATGAGGAATTTCCCGGGTTTTTAAAATACGGACATTGTCCATCATCCCGGTAAAATTGCCAAGCCCCGAGCCCAATATGATGGCAATGTCCGGAGCTTCGCCCAGGTTTTCGAGAATGTACCGGCGGGCTTCTTCTTGCTGCTGCAAATCGATGGAAACGGTGTATTCTTTTCGGAACACAATCGATTCTCCTGCTCATTCTCAAATCAGGATGCCGGCAATGGTGGCCGTGAGCCACGAAGCCAGCGCACCGCCGATCATCGCCTTGAGACCGATTCGCGACAGGTCCTGCCGCCGTTCCGGCGCGATGCTGCTGATTCCGCCGATTTGAATCGCGATCGACGAAAAGTTGGCAAAACCGCACAGCGCATAGGTTGCGATGATAAACGTGCGCGGCGAAAGCGAATCTTTCATACTGGCCAGATCGATGTAGGCGACAAATTCATTAATCGAAATTTTTGCACCCAACAGATAACCGAAATTCAGGGCGTCCTTGAGCGGTACCCCCATGGTTACGGCAAGAGGACTGAAAATGTATCCGAGCAGTTGCTTCAAGCTCAGCCCGAAGAAACTCAGTCCGTAATTGATCATGGCGATCAGGGCGATAAATGCCAGGAGCATGGCTGCAACATTGGCCGCCAGTTTTAAACCATCGGCTGCGCCGGCCGCCGCTGCGTCGATGACGTTTGCGGTGGTACGCGGCAGCTCCATTTTGACATCGCCGGCGGTTTTGGATTCTTCGGTTTCCGGGTACATGATTTTGGCAATCACCAGAGCGGCCGGAGCGGACATGACGCTGGCCGCCAGCAAATGCCCGGCATCGATACCAAAACGGACATAGGCGGCCATCACTCCGCCGGCAACGGTGGCAAAACCGCCCGTCATGATCGCCATCAATTCAGACATGGTCATGGTACCCACATACGGCTTTACCACCAGCGGCGCTTCGGTCTGGCCGACGAAAATGTTGGAAGCCGCCGAAAGCGATTCCGAGCCGCTGGTGCGCATGGTCTTGGCCATGATCCAGGCGAAGCCTCTCACCAGCCGCTGCATGATGCCGAGATGGTACAGCACCGACATCAGGCTGGAAAAGAAGATGATGGTCGGTAAAACATGAATGGCAAAGATGATGCCCAGCTCCACGGGATTGCCGCTGGAGCCATCGATTACCTGCACCGGTCCGGGGCCGCCGATTTCGTTGACGATCTCCGGCGTGACTTTGTACAGGTTTCCAAAAAGGAAACCAGCCCCGAAATCGGTAAAGCTGAGTAAGCGTGCAATCGCCCGGCGTGCGCCTTCAAAAATCCACTTTCCGGGTTCGGTGCGCAGAATGATCAGGGCGAAAATCAACTGCAACGACAATCCAAAAATCACCGTGCGAAAATTGATCGCCTTGCGATTGTTGGACATCAGGTAGGCGATGCCCAAAAGAACGACCATCCCGACAATGCTGAGCAATCTTTCAAAGATCATGACCTCTCCCTGAATAGGTTTCGCTCCCTCCGTTTAGAAACAAATGCGATATTGAGGTACAGCCGTGATAGACCGGTTACTCGTCTTCAGGCGGTTCATGACATTTGCGGCATCGTGCTTCATACACATCGGCTGCTCCCACGACCACGCGGCTGCGATCATGCGTGATGCGCTGGGTTCGATTGGCAGGACTGCCGCACTTTACACAAATGGCCAGGGTTTTGGTAATGGATTCCGCGACCGCCAGCAATTGGGGGATCGGTTCAAAGGGTTTGCCCCGGTAATCCTGATCCAGTCCGGCCACGATCACCCGCTTGCCATCGTCCGCCAGGCGATTGCAGACATCAAGCAGTTCCATGCCGAAAAACTGCCCTTCGTCGATTCCCACCACCTGAGCATCCCCCGATTTCTCCAGAATTTGCCAGGCGTTTTCTACCGATATGGATGGAATTCTTTGTTCGTTATGGGAAACGATATGATCTTCCGAATAGCGGTTGTCGATTGCCGGCTTAAAAATCGCGACTTTTTGTTTGGCGATTTGCGCCCGTCGCAGGCGGCGGATCAATTCCTCCGTTTTTCCGGAAAACATCGAACCACAAATGACCTCTATCCAGCCCAGACCATCCTGTACAACATTCATCATAATGCTGACGTCCTCCTCTATTACCGCTTACATCCACCGGTGGTCGGAGATACACCGAGCCCGCCGATCACGAATCGGCGCCGAATTCTTGCAGCAGAGATTGAATCTTTGTTTTGAGCAGATCGATCGCCACGACGTTGCGCCCCCCTTCCGGGATGATAATATCGGCGTAACGTTTGGACGGCTCGACGAACTGCAGGTGCATCGGGCGCACGCTTTTTTCGTATTGGTCTAAAACAGACTCCACCGTTCGGCCGCGCTCGCTTACATCGCGCCGCAAACGCCGGATGAGACGGATATCCGAATCGGTATCGACATAGACTTTGATATCCATCAAATCTCGCAAGCGCGGCGAATCGAGAATCAGAATACCTTCGAGGATAATGATATTGTGTTCTCCGATTCGCCGGGTCTCCGGCTTGCGGGTATGCGTCGCAAAGTCGTAAATAGGTTGCTCAATCGATTTTCCAGCCAGCAAGTCTTGGATGTGCTGCACCAGCAGGTCCTGATCGATGGCGTCAGGATGGTCAAAGTTACGGCGAGCCCGTTCTTCGGGGGGCAGATGGCTTAAATCTTTATAGTACGCATCCTGCTCAATGATCACGACTCTATCCGATCCGAGCTCCCGAAAAAGAGTTTGTGCAACAAGGGTTTTCCCTGAACCAGATCCGCCCGCTATTCCGATGAGAATGCGCTTTTTCGGCATTGTTTCGATTACAAAAGCTTTTTATCGAATGCGTTGGGTAGTAATTCTTTGAGTGAATAGGTTTGAATTTCTTCCACCTGATTGACGAGAATGACTTCAATATCCGGCGCATAGTCCCAGAGCACCTGTCTGCAGGCGCCGCATGGACTACAAAAGTCCTGAGTGCCGGCGGCAATGGCAATGGCACTGAATTCGGTTTCACCATCAGAAAGCGCTTTGAAGAGGGCCACGCGCTCTGCACAGATGGTCAGACCATAACTGCTGCTTTCAATGTTTCCCGCCTCGTAAATCCGCCCATCCCGGGTGATAAGGGCTGCGCCTACGTAAAAATTGGAATAGGGGGCGATGGCGCGTTTTCGGGCTGCAATCGCTTTCTGGGCCAGGTCCCGGATCGATTCGCGACTTAGACGCGTTTTATTCGGCATGCCATTGCCATATTTCAGATGAGCTGCCATTTTGTGGATTTGGAAATATAAAAAGACCCGTTCAAGATTGCAAAATAAAATCTGAAAAACTTTCGTTTTAAATTTGAATTTTTTGAAAGTGAAATATGAAGCATTTGTGATGGGGTGGGGCTCAATGGAAACGGTGCGGGAGGTGAGAACGGAGCGGGCCGGAACGATTTTGCGGCATTCAAGCATGCTGCACGGCAGCCGGCATCCGCAAGTGTTGCCATGCGGCAATGATTCAGGCAAGCATGCCCAGCAACGTTGAAGATGCCGGAAAACGCGGATGTTATGGCTTTACACCATCGTTCCAGCCCGGGCGGAAAACTGCTGGGTTCGGCGCTGTTCAGAATCGGCGCAATCGGAACATTCATGTTGGTGGATAGATTCGGTTTCGATTCCCGGATAGGAAAGGCCGGGTCGGGCGCGACGTTCAAAATTGGAAAAAGAGCCGGCAAGTTCCCCCTGAAGGCTTTACAAAAACGAAAACAAATTGGACGAATCGAATTCCGGCCATCGAGATAGGCGGTTTTTCAAATCAGAATGGTAAATCTTCCTCATCCTGACTGGGGGCGGGAGGAGCTTCTTCCGGTAGAGGGGGTTCTTCGGGTGCCATGGCTGCCGTTTCCTGACGCGCCCCATCCAGAAATTGCATGTGTTGGACCACCACTTCGGTGGTGTACCGTTTATTGCCGTCCTTGTCTTCCCAATTGCGGGTTTGCAGCCGACCTTCAATGTAAATGCGGCTGCCTTTTTTCAAATATTCTCCGGCATTTTCCGCCTGCTTGCCCCAAAGCACCAAACGGTGCCACTCGGTACGTTCCTGACTATTGCCGTCGCGATCTCGCCACATTTCATTGGTCGCCAGGCTCAGGGTCGCAACCGCCTGACCACTGGGCGTATAGCGCAAATCGGGATCCTGTCCGAGTCTGCCGATCAAAATAACTTTGTTTACGGTGCCTCTTGCCATAATTGAACCCCCTTTCCTCAGGGTTTTGGAGGTGATCACGGGTTTTATTTTGCAATAGTGTAAAAATTTCCCCCATCATTGTCAAGCATTTTTCTGCACGGTGGAATGAAACCCGGCATAGCGGATGATATTTCATTAAGATCACATTGGGCGGAAGTTTTCCCGATTTTTGCGCATAATGGTCGATTGGAAGTATCCGTCTGGCGAAGTACAGGTTGATTGTCAGGGCACGAAGCCATCCTCACCGGTCGTATAGCGCGAAGGCGTTCTCGCCAAACGCACCATCAAAAGCGAGGGCGACTCCACCGAAATGACAAACTAACGCGAGGCGTCCCCGCCGAGCCCCCCTCGGCCAGAGGCCTCGGGCTGGCATAAGCGGGCATAAAAAGATGCACTTTGCCGGACGGATACGATTGGAATCTCATTGCCGGTCGGGTTGGGGCAAGCAGGCAAAACCGTTTTGGTGGCATTTCCATTTGCAGGGGCGAACGCCTTTTCAGAGTCGTTTTTCAATGGCCCGGGTGCACTCATTCGGCCGTCGCTCTGAACGGCTATTTCGATGGAAATTTTAAATGGATTTCCGGCAGGGAAGGAAGGCTTAAATCGCCGTCCATACTGCGGCTCCGCACATGCAGAAAAAGATCATTTGCTCCGGCCGGCACATCAAG
>WFVT01000372.1 GCA_015491485.1 Candidatus Zhuqueibacterota bacterium | reverse complement strand
CAAATACATATCTTACCTTTCGGCTGCATTAATTGCAGAATATTGCAACTCCAGGTGGATCGATGATAAAGCGATGCCTGCTGCCGGTCGAAAGCTGTTTTTGGGACCGGATGAACAAGATGAACAGGATGCACAGAGCTTTCAGTCAGCCACGGATGCATGGTAGCACAGGCTGCCAGCCTGTGTCTTTGGCGGGAAGGGTCTGATATGTAAACCTGTCCGTCATGCCGGCGAATGAAACACAGACACATCCGCACGAAACGGCATCAAAGAATGCAATGATTGAGTTGCCATCGATAAACATCGGTTGCCGTCATGGCAGAAGACAATTTGCCCCAACCTTCCCCCCGCGATTCGCATCCAATTCAATTACACTCCCGATACACGATAAATTTAAATGGCATCCCGTCCAATTCACCAAAAAAAGTATTGACACCCAAAGGCGGATCGACTATATTTAGATATATTGAAATCTATCTATATATTGAATCCTCATGGCGATCGACATCAAAAAACTGGTAAAGATATCAAAAGCTCTGGCGGATGAAAACCGCTACCGGATTTTTAAACTCATTGCCGACCGCGGCGAAATCTCCTGCAAAGAAATCACCGATGCGTTTTCACTTTCACAGCCAACGGTTTCCCATCATCTCAAAGTGCTGACCGAAAGTGAACTGGTGGCTTTCCGGAAAGAGGGACAGTGGAGTTATTTCTTCATTAATAAAGACGTACTCCAGGCCTATCTGAATTCGTTGCATGAAAAAATCGTCAAAACACCGTAACAGCGCCCTAAATCCCTGATGATCATTTATCGAACCATAAACATGGAGGAGGCTGGCTATGGCAAAACTGACGCTGCTGGAAAACGGCCCCATCCTTTTCGAGGCCGACGGCACGTATGTTTATCAACATGGTGGGCAGGATGAAACCCTGGATCAAAAAGCCGTGGCTCTGTGCCGCTGTGGAGCGTCGGCGAATAAGCCGTTTTGCGACGGCAGTCACAAGCGGATTGACTTCAAGGCCGAAGGTGGCGAAATCACGCTGAAATAATTTTGCCTTGCCTTCGATCTCGATCAAGCAAAGCGCAATCGACTCGGTTTCCTGAATCGATTGCGCTTTTTTTATGAATGGCCTCAAAGGGTGATGACTGTGAAAAGATGCGGCAACTATCACTGCGGATGGGAGCCCCGAATGCATTCACACCAGAGGCGCGCCGGGGTATTATTTGATCAGCAGGCTCACGCGCCGGTTCACCGGAAGCCCCCGGCGACCGTCGCTCTCCGGGACGCGCAGCCGCGTATCGGCATATCCCACCGCCACGAACCGGTCGGGAGCGATTTCCTGACTGATGAGATAGCGAATCACGCGCGTCGCTCGGGCCGCGGACAGCTCCCAGTTGGAAGGATAATCGGCGTTCTTGCTGATGGGCACGGTGTCGGTGTGCCCTTCCACCTCGATTTTCCGCTGCTGCACCTCGGGCTGACGCAGCAATTGCGCCAGCGCATCGAGCACGGGATAAGCTTCCGGTTTCAGCTCCGCCTTTCCGGAATCAAATAAAATTTTATCCTGGAAATGGACCAGCAAACCATTCGGGGTGAGCTCGGCTTCCATGCTGTCCTGCAATTGATGGTCCTCGATGAACTGTTTGAATTTTTTCTCGAGCTGATGCAGGGGCATGGTTTCGGTTTTGCTGAAGTACTCCATGATCATTTCAAACTTGGTTTGATCGAGTTGGGAAATGGCGAAAAACAGGACAAAAAACGCCAGCAGCAGGGTGGTCATATCGGAGTACGACAGCAGCCAGGGCTCACTTTCCACTTCTTGATTTTCACGCTGCAAATATTTGGGCAAACCGATTTCCATGGCTCACGCCGCCTTTTTCACTTTCGAGGTTCCGGTTGCAGGATGGATGCCGGCGGTTTGCTGCACTTTTTTCCGGAGTCCGGCATTTAAATAAGCCGCCAGTTTTTCCCTGACAAACACATAATTCCGTTTATCATACAACATTAAAATGGTTTCGATTTGCATGGTCTGCAGTAAAACATTGTTTTCCGCGCGCTCGCGGATTTTTGCCGCAATGGGCGAAAACACCAGATTCGCCAGGATGAGTCCATAAAATGTCGTCGTCAATGCAATCGCCAGGCCTTCCCCCACCTGCTGAGGATGCGACTGCAACGTGATCAACATATTGATGAGCCCGATCAGCGTTCCCACCATACCAAAAGCCGGGGCGATCTTCGCCATGCGGTTGAACAGGTTTTCTTGCTTGCGTTCGCGGCTGAGCTGCCATCGCACTTGATCTTCCAGAATTTCCTTTGCCTCATCCCGGGTATAACCATTGATCATCAGCTGCAAGCCATCCTTGAAAATCCACAAGTCCTTCCAACCGGCTGCATGTTGGGCCGTCGCCGTAACGCCCTCCCGGTGAAAGATACGGGTTGCGGTCACCAGCCGGTTGACTGCATCCACGAGATCATGCACGCCGGAACGAAAAATCACGAAAAATGAACGGAAACCGCGGAACACTTCCGGCAATGGATAAGAGATCAGGGTCGCGGCGATGGTGCCTCCCAGCACGATCGCCAGCCCCTGCCAGTTCCAGAACACGTTGGCCTGCGCCTGACCGGAAGCGATGCCGACGGCAATGAGCGCCGCTCCGAGCATAATGCCGACAAATGTACCCACCAATTGACCTCTCCTTTCATTTTTTATAACGGGCGACCAGACGCTTGACGTCATCCAGGCCCGGATTGATTTTCAGCGCGTTTTCCCATGCACGAACCGCCTGTTCCACATCGCCGTTCACAAAATAGATCGATCCGCCCAGAGCGTAAGCGGCCGCCGTGGGCTTTTTTTGCAGCGATTGGTTCAGGATGCGCAGCGCTTCCTCATAACGCCGCTGATAAAACAGTTGCTGCGCCAGATTGATATCGCGGACGATTTCATCGGTCAGGTCCTGCAGCGATTCGTCTTTGAGAGGATAAATTTTATCATTCAGGCTGTCCGGCGGTGTCCGCAACTGGTTGCGGGTCAGCGCCGAATCTCCCTGCAACACTTCCCATTCCCAATTGCGCGACCGTTTCAAATCAAGCACCAGGTTGGTGCTCATGGGATCGAGGACCATCTCCACCTCGGTGTCCTCCTGTTTGAAACGAATCGTGAGATACGGATAAGTGATGATCTTTTTAAACGATTCCTCTTTTCCGTTGAGTTGGGTGACCACCTCACCGCCATCGGCCTTGAGAGAATCGGTGATGGTCAGCGCCGGCAGTAAATCGATCGGAGCGTTCTGAACTGTACGCTTTTTACTTGTGCTGCATCCCAAAATGATTAGCAGTGCGGCCACGGCGAGGCTCAAGATGAAACGGCTGCGATGAATATGGCGTTCGGTCATCGTTCTTTCACTCATTTCATTCTATCGAATACGGTTTTAAAACGTGTACTGTAAGAAAAAGATATTCATAGAGATACCCGAAATCTTGATCCGGATCGGCTGGCCGGTTGAGGACACCGGCACCGATTCGAATTCCTGGCCGAAGGCCAGCGAAAATCCCGATGACAGCGAAAAGTGCGGGCTGAGATCGGAACGCAGTCCAATGGAGATGGTATTGAAATCGGGCATGTTTCTGGCAAAATATCGTGCAAAGCCCAACGACAGCGACAGCCAATCACCGCCGATATTGCCTTCGTTTTCAATCAGTTTTATATAAAGCAGCGAACGGATAAAGTAGGCGACAGGCGCCGGCGACGGCTTCACGCTTTTTTTGCCGTAAAACGCATCATCCTCAAAATAAGTGCTGTCCAATTTAATGCCTTCCGACAGCAGGGAAGCTCCCACCTGAAACTCATACCGGAACTTCGAGGCCTCCCAAAGATTTTGCCGAAATCCCAGATAAAAATTATAATGATAGATTTGATCCTGAAAGTCCTGGCGTAACAGCGAACGGGCAGCCTTGTCAATATCCACCGGAAAGGTTTCCACGCCCATGTTGAAGCTGACCTGAAACGGATTTTTGGGGAGCGGCTCCGGTGGATGCTCATACGCTTCGAACGATTCCGCCCACAGCACCTCATTGGTTCCGGTCCGGTTGAGCCGCAGGTCCAGCAGCAAGCCGTTTCCGGCCAGATACGACAGCTTGCCTTCCAGAAACGCATCCACGCGCAACCGGCGTCCTACCCGCCAGAGCTCCTCGGGCGTGGGCAGCGCATTGATGATGGTGAACGAGCTGTCCGTGGAGGTGATCCGTAAATTGTTGAATTTCGGTAGCGAAACCACCCGGGGACGCTCCAGGGTTTGCAAGGTTTCGATCAGCCGGTTTTCAAAGTGGTCGCGCAGCGGCGGCGTCAGTTCTTTCCCCTGTACCGTAAGACGATACAGCGCGATGCGCTTTAATTCGGGATCAATCGCCTGAATGGCAGGCTGCACTTTTTCCAGCAACTCTTCCATCAGTCCGAGGACGACGGCATTGCGGTTCACCAACTCGGGCGTTTGCGCCCAACCGGTCGCGGTTCCTGATACCAACCAGATACCGATCAGCGGCCAAATCCAATGTGTTTTCATCTTTGCCATCACTTACTCTTGCTTCAGTTTAATTTCACCTTTTTGGAACAGATCACGTGCCGTGCGCAGCAGCTCCTTCCGGGCCTGCACAACCTCAGCTTCGGGCACATCGTGCAGGGTTTCGAGGCTGGCGCGCACCATTTCAGCCAATTGGTCCGGCAGGGCCTGAATAATTTTTTCCGCTGCGGCTTCATCCACCGTGGTCAGGGATTTTGCCAGCAGCTCGCGATCGACCTGAACGGCAAGATCGCGCAGTTGGTCTTCCGGCATTTCCAGCAGATCATCAAACGTCAGGAAACGCGAACGCACGCGCTTGGCCAGCTCCACGTCCTGAGTTTGCAGATGCTGCAACGTGTCGATCTGCGTCTGTTCGTCGAGCTGATCGAGCACCTCCACGAGGGCTTCGACGCCGTCGGCCTTGACAAAGCGCATGCGCTCCAGCTCCTGCGCCCGCCCGGCCAGTTGCCGCGCGATATGCTGGTACACATCCGCCGGAATGTTTTGAATATTGCCCATCGCGGCCAGCACGGCGCGGCGGGTCTCCGGATCGAAGGTGCGCAAAATCTTTGCCGCTTTCTCGGGCCGCAACTGCGCCAGCACAATCGCTTTGATGCCTTTTTTCAGGGGTTTGATCAGATGCAACAACTGATCGTCGGACATTTTGTACAAAAAGGCCAGGGCATCCTCTTCTTCTTGTTTGGCCTGCACGCGCAGGGCATATTGCCGCAATTCGCGCTCGAATCGTTCCAGCACCGCTTCCTGATGCGTATCAATCTGCTCCCGGGAAATCTGATCCATTTTCAGTTGGATGTGACCCGCGGTTTCCGGGCCAAGATACGGCGCCAGCAGATCGATCAATGAACGCGATGTGGCCAGTATAAGCAGAGCGGCATCTTCATAGCCACGTTCCCCATGGTGCTGAATCCAGGTTTGCAACAGTTTAGCTGCCATGACCGGTGTGCCGACAACGGCATCGATGATTTCCGATTTCAGCTTTTGCAAGTGCTCGGCCTGCTTTTCCTCTTCGATCCGCCGCACGAGTTCGGTCTTATCCGCCGACGACGGTTGGGATTCTCCGGGCTGCGTTTGCAGGTATTGCAGCGGCTGCAGTCCATCGCTCAAGGCGCGCACGATTTTACGGATACTCCACACAAACAGCAGCAAAAACAGCAGGATGACTCCAGCCAGCGCCGCCCATGGCAGCCAGGATGGTGTGCTTTTCTGATCGGTCGGCGGCAAGGATTCCGGCTGCGCCTGGGGCGCTTCGGCCCGGGCCGGCTCTTCCACCGGAATCTCACGCAGCGGAAACGGCATTCGCTCCACTTTGACCTGATCGCCGCGCCGCGGATCGAGATCAGCAGTCAGCGCCACCAGCCGCCGGATGAAACGCACATCGCTGTCGGTGAAATTTTCATCCAGCAGTACGTTCACCCAGGCCCGTTTCAGAGCCAGCCGCTGCTTTTCCACTTCGCGCGCCAGAGAGGAATTTGTTTCTGCATCGGATGGCTGCGTCTCATTGGCCCCGGGCAAAAACGGTAATCCGGGCAAATGGCTCACTTCACGATTCAGCAGCGCTTCCGGTAATTTCGGTAATTCCCTGGGGACTTTGACGGGCACGAGCTCCACATTGGCCTTCACCACAAACT
>WFVT01000371.1 GCA_015491485.1 Candidatus Zhuqueibacterota bacterium | reverse complement strand
TGTCAGGAAGGATTGGCTTTTCAAAGTAGCCAAACTTCGGAGAAATGGATCGTTGAGCGTCCGGCGAAATACGCGTGCTCGCGAGGTTAATAAAAATTCTTCAATCGAGCCCAAACTGGCTTCGTGGGAAGCAACGCATCCAGGGGGGTAAACGCCGCGACGGCGCAATTTTTATCAGCAACCGCAATGTGGATTGAATGTTATTCTCTCGCCGAGGCGCAGAGCGCGCAGAGGGTTGCCCGGAACCAAACGCGGATCAATCGGATGATGGACATGGCCCAGAATTTTTAGGCATGAGTCATATCGAAGATCGCTTTACAACGTCTTCGTTTTCGTTTTTATCCTATCCAGTTTATCCGGTCAAACCTGTCGAAAGCGGTTTTTTGACAGGATGAACGGGATCTGCAGAGTTTTTCATCGGCCACGGATGCACGCGGATCAAACGCGGATGCATGGTAGCACAAGCTCCCAGCTCGTGTCTGCGGCGGGTAAGCTCTAATGATTTTCCCTCGCAAAGACGCAAAGTCGCAGAGGAAAACATACCAATTGAGACGTTTTTACAAGCCGTTCCAGCACCGGCATTTGGGCAAAGCCGGAAGCAGGGAGGCTTTCGCTTTCAAAATCAGCCCTTTCCTGTCGTCATTGCGAGCGAAGCGACGCAATCTAAAAGGAAGTTGATTCACCGATCACCACTTGTTCGCTACCTGACGAGCACTCGTGATGATCATTGATGATCATTTATGTCACGTTCAGCCTCGGTTCATGGATACGGTTCGACTCATGAGCCAAAACATTTTTTTCAACCACGAAGATCACGAAGGACACGAAGAAAAGCGAAGCCTCAAAAGCCTTCGTGATCTTCGTGGCTTTCGTGGTGATTAACGGCTGAAACACGGATTGATCCGTTCCAAACGACACAGGAAACATGGAGTGAATTCATATCCCCCAAAGCAGTGTTAATCATGATGTTATGATTTCCCATTCACATCCGTGACCATCCGCGTCATCCGTGCGATCCGTGTTCGCTTTTGCTTGATTCTCGCCGGCAACATGCCCATTTTTCCGAAAAGAAATCTCAAGATGAAAAAACTCTTGCAGCGAACAATTTCCCCCTGCACCACTCAATCAACGCACCATCCAATCATTACATCATCTTCGTGCGGCAAATATTAGAGCACATTCGGACCAAATAAAAAGTCCCTGACTTTGCCGGAGCAGAGCCAGGGACTGTTTCTTCAAGAGGGAGGCACTTTTTAAGGGCCGGTCCGGGAGGACCTTGAAAAGCGCCAGGAAAACCGAAAAGGCGATTAATACATGCCACCGCCAGGAGGCATTTGCGGCGTATTTTCCTTCGGTTCCGGTTTTTCGACGATGGTGGCTTCGGTCATGAGCAGCAGAGCCGCCACAGAGGTCGCATTTTCCAGCGCCACACGAGCCACCTTGGTCGGATCAATGACACCGGCTTTCATGAGATCTTCGTAAGTGTCGGTTTCCGCATTATAACCGAAGTTGACGTCTTTGGCATCGCGCACTTTCTGCACGACGATGGAACCTTCGACGCCCGCATTTTCAGCAATCTGACGGATCGGTTCTTCCAGAGCGCGGCGCAGAATCGTGATACCGATCGCTTCATCGCCTTCCACTTTCACATTATCCAGCGCTTTTTGCGCTCTCAGGAAAATGGTACCGCCGCCAGGAACGATCCCTTCTTCCACCGCCGCACGGGTGGCATGCAGGGCGTCTTCCACGCGGGCTTTCTTTTCTTTCATTTCCACTTCGGTTGCGGCACCGACCTTCAGCACGGCCACACCACCGGCCAGTTTCGCCAGACGTTCTTGCAGTTTCTCACGATCGTAATCGGAGGTTGTGGTCTCGATCTGCTTTTTGATCTGGGCGATGCGGCCCTTGATATCTTCGGTCTTGCCGTAACCTTCAACGATCGTAGTGTTGTCTTTATCGATGTTCACCTTCTTGGCGCGACCGAGATCCGTGATCTGCGCATTTTCCAGCTTGAAGCCGGCTTCTTCGCTGATGACCCGACCACCGGTGAGGATGGCGATGTCTTCCAGCATGGCTTTGCGGCGATCACCGAAACCAGGCGCCTTCACCGCAGCCACTTTCAGCGTGCCGCGCAGTTTGTTGACCACCAGTGTCGCCAGGGCTTCGCCTTCCACATCCTCGGCAATGATCAGCAACGGCTTGCCCATTTGCGCCACTTTTTCCAGAATGGGCAGCAGGTCTTTCATGGTGCTGATCTTTTTATCATGAATGAGGATGTAAGGATCTTCCAGAACCGCTTCCATGTTTTCCGGATCCGTCACGAAATACGGCGACAGGTAGCCACGATCAAACTGCATACCTTCGACGATTTCCAGGGTGGTTTCGGTGGATTTGGCTTCTTCCACAGTGATCACGCCATCCTTGCCGACCTTCTCCATGGCATCGGCAATCAGATCACCGATGGAACGGTCGTTGTTGGCGGAAATTGCACCGACCTGAGCGATCTCGGTTTTGCTCTGGACGTCGCGGCTGATCTTCCGGATTTCTTCGATCACCGCTGCCACTCCTTTTTCGATACCCCGTTTGATGTGGGTCGGATTGGCGCCCGCGGTGACGTTTTTCAAACCTTGATTGAAAATCGCCTGCGCCAGAACCGTCGCCGTCGTGGTTCCATCACCGGCAACATCGCTGGTTTTGGAAGCCACTTCTTTCACCATTTGCGCGCCCATGTTTTCAATGGGATCTTCCAGCTCGATCTCCTTGGCAACCGTCACGCCGTCCTTGGTCACGGTCGGCGCACCGAATTTCTTATCGATAACCACGTTACGACCCTTGGGACCCAGCGTCACTTTGACTGCATTGGCCAGTTTATCGACACCCGCTTTTAATTGCGAACGAGCTTCGACATCAAATTCTATAATCTTGGCCATAGCTCATTTCCTCCTTGTCTTCTTGGTTGAGGTTCATTTCCTGAAACGGATTTCACAAAAAAAGCGATAACCTTAAATAATTGCCAGGATATCGCTTTCACGGAGAATCAGGTAATCTTCGCCGTCAATGGTGACTTCAGTTCCGGCGTATTTACCGTACAACACTTTATCGCCTTTTTTGACTTCAAGCTCGATTTTGGTGCCGTTGTCGGTGACGCGTCCAGGCCCAACAGCAACAATTTCGCCTTGCATGGGTTTTTCTTTTGCCGTATCCGGAATAATGATGTTGCCAGCTTTCACCTCTTCGGGCTCAATGGGTTTGACAACCACACGATCCGCTAAAGGCTTGATGTTCATAGCACAACCTCCTCCTCGTTTATGTTGTCAGGAAAGCTCCAATAAGGATTGTCGTTTTTTGATTGGCACTCGCGGGGCGAGAGTGCTAAAACCGACCTTGTAATATACACGCTTTTTCAATAAATGCAAGATTTTTTTCGATCCCCGGTTCCGGATTTACGCCAATTTGTTTGAAGTTTTGTTAACAATCAATCGATGTGCGACAATATGTCTCACCCCGGCTGACGTTCGTACTAAAAAGCAAGTTGTGTGCCAAAGGAAAATTTCGATTCAGGAGGTTGGCAAATGCGTGCGGAGCAATTGAATGAGGGTAGGCAGTTCTTCATCCTGAACGGTACGCATGTCAAGAAATAACTTATGGTTACGAATATACCCCATCACCCCCGGATCGGCCAGCCTGAGGCGCTTAGCCACCGGTTGCACGCTTCCCTGCTTCGGACGGACGGCAATTGCCACACTGGGTAACCGTTCCAGCGGCAGGGTACCGCTGCCGGCCTGCGCTTCGCTCTCTGTCATTTCGACCTGAACGTGCAAATTTGACGCAACCAGTGCATCCATGACAGACCGCGCCCGGGCGCGCACCGATTCCACCGGCTCGGTCATCATCCGCAACACCGGATGGTTTTTGAGCAGCGACTTCTCATCCAGAAAGAGCCGGAGGGTGCCCTCAAGCAGCGCATAGGTCATTTTGTCACAGCGCACGGCACGCATCAAAGGATTTTTTTTGATTTTTTGGATCGCTTCTTTTTTGCCCACCAGGATGCCGCTCTGCGGCCCGCCCAGCACCTTATCGCCGCTGAACGTCACTACATCGACACCGAGCTCGATGCTCTCCCGCACCACAGGTTCATACGGCAATCCGAATTTGCGCAGATCGATGAGAATGCCGCCACCCAGATCGTGCAGAACGAATAAATTGTGCTTGCGTGCCAGCGCCACCAGCTCTTCCAGCGGTGCGGCCGCCGTAAAACCGAGAATGCGGTAGTTGGATGTGTGCACGTGTAAAATGCCGGCGGTCTTTTCGGTGATCGCGCCGGCAAAATCTTTCAAGTGCGTTTTATTGGTGGTGCCGACCTCCACCATCTTCGCGCCGCTTTTGGCCATCACGTCCGGAATACGAAATGAGCCGCCGATTTCGATCAGTTCGCCGCGGGAAATCAGCACCTGCTTGCGGTTGGCGAGGGTGTTCAGGGCGATCAGCACGGCCGCCGCGTTGTTATTCACCACACAGGCCGCTTCAGCGCCGGTGAGCAGACACAGCAGCCGCTCGACGTGCTTGGTACGGTCGCCCCGCCGGGCTGTCTCCAGATCGATTTCCAGATTGCTATAACCGGAGGCAATCCGCCACGCCTGTTCGATGGCCGACGGCGGCAAAACCGCACGACCGAGTCCGGTGTGCAAAATAATACCGGTGGCATTGATCACGCGGTGCAGCGACGGTTGCAGGAGCCGCTCAATTTGTTGCTGCAGAAGCTTCTCGCTCCATTGCAGCGCCTCGGCTTCGTCGGCCAGGATCAGTCCGTTGTCGGTGAGTCGCTTGCGGAGGTCCGCCACGGCATCCCGTGCGCACTGTACCAGCCACTCACGATCCAGCCGATCGCTGAACCGGCGCGCCGTTTTAGTTTGTACCAACACATCAATGGACGGCAAAAAGCGCAGGTGCTGTTTGGACATGGGCTGTTATTCCTTTGTTTCCGCTGATTGAATTTCGGCAATGGCTTTTTCTGTGGCGCCGAGACAGTACAGCAGCCCTTTGAGATTGTCACGGGTCAGGCGGCCGTCGGCGACTTTTTTCAGGATGGCTTTGGCGTTGAAGGCGATGCCGATACCGGCGTTTTTCAACATGATTTCATCATTGGCGCCGTCGCCCACAGCCACCACCTCATCCAGCCGCAGGCCTTCTTTTTCGGCGATTTCTTTCAAAATATTCCCTTTGGCGGCTTTATCGATGATCCGGCCCTTCAGCCGGCCGGTGAGCACCCCGTTTTTAATTTCCAACTCATTGGCGAACACATAATCGAAACCGAGGCGCTCTTTGAGTCGGTTCGCAAAGTACAGGAAGCCGCCCGAGATCAGCGCCAGTTTGAAGCCCATGGCCTTCAGCGTGCGGGTAACTTCCTCCGCGCCCGGCATAAGCTGCATGCTGTCTGCCACTTCCTTCAGTACTGATTCCGGCAGGCCTTTCAGCAACGCCACCCGCTGACGCAACGCTTCCTCAAAATCCAGCTTGCCGGCCATGGCCTGAGCGGTGATGTCGGAGACTTTCTCGCCCACCTGTGCCGCCTCGGCCAGGGTATTGATCACCTCGCCCTCGATGAGCGTGCTATCCATATCGAACACCACCAGCCGCCGGCGCTGCCGAAACGGGGAATCCGGCTGAATGATGGTATCCACGCCGACTTCATCGCACGTACGCTGAATGACTTCTTTCAGTAGCGACAGGTCGCGCAGCTCGCTGGCATCGACCCACAGCTCCAGCACCACAAACTCGCCGCGCGCCAGGTGGTGCATGCGCTCGATGCTGACACGAAAATTGGCCAGCGCACTGGTAATGGCCTTCAAAATGCCCACGCGATCACGGCCGATGAGCGTGAATACCTGCACATTCCGGTCGATGGTTTTCAGCACCTCGTCCGGGGTAACGATCTCCACATTCACCTCATAGGGTAGGGGTTGCAAGCGTTCCCACAGCCGGTCGCGCGCTTCTTGAATGCTATCCGCCGGATCCACCGGCTCAGCGATCATGACCATCACGCTCAGGCCGTGCAGCGAGTTTTGCGTCACATCCACAATATTGAGCCGCGAATCGGTCACCGCGCTGGTGACATCGGCGATCATGTAGGGATTGTATTTTCCAAGATACGAAATGATTAAGTAAGGTCTGCTCAACATGGGTTTCGGCCTTTCCAAACCTCATTCTATCCAGCCGGGCACGAGATTAATTTTAAATTTACTAAGTTAAAATGAATTGCGATAAAAATCAACCGGCAGTTTGGCAACCGGCGAAAGGTCACCCGCTTTTCATGCCAATTTCAGGTGTTGGGAATTTTTATCAGCCGCCATGAACCGAGGAGCCAAATGGATGATTTATGAGGGCTCCAATTCCAGAACAGACCACCGAGTTCGCAAAGCAGGCCGAGTTTTTTGGGGAAAGGCGGCCGCGGAGGGGAGCTTGCGTGAAAGGTTCAGCGGCTTTTTCAGGATGAGGAGTTTTCTTTAAAGCGCTCCTGGAGTTGCGAGAGCGATGACGCCATCTCAAAAATACGGAATACGTTTTTGATCGTATTCTCTCGCAGAGGCGCAGATTCGCAGAGGAAAATGCAACAATTGGAGATTTTCAACCACCTTGCCGAACCGACGGAGCCAGGGGCATGCTTGTGACCCATCTCCGCTTTATCCTTTCGAGAGAGGCGAGGCAAGCTCAAATCGGCAGCACAACAGATCGCCGCAGGGCTGCCCCAGACCAGAAAAGGGCCGCGAAATCATCATGCCCGCTTTGCCGGATGTCCGGAGGGCACAAACGGTTGTGGATTCCAATTTCTGAGGAAATGTCCCTGAACAAAGGCGTTTCAGCCGATTGAGAGCAATAGCCCCGGGAATCCATACATGACACCAGTGGGCCGGCTTCAAGGCCGAATCATTTCTTCCGAATCACCATTGGCTTGCCTGTAACTGCGATACACCAGATAAATTCCTATTACGATCATGCCGATAGGCAACAAATACCCCATCACATCAAAATTCAGCAAATCCAGTTCGGAGGCAATGATGAATACAGCAATGGCGAAAGCGGTACCGGCAGGCCAGATCGCCCAACCGGTTTTATTAAAAGGACTGCGAATGAGATACAAAAAACCAAACGTGGCCGCAAAGCCCAAAAAAAAGATCGCCGGAATCAAAGAATGATGTATGAAACGCATGGTTTCCATCATGACCATCCCCCCAATCGTGACGAAGATCCCGCCGGGGATGATGGCCCACCATTGACTGTGATCCCGGGCGTAAATCCACAGAAAAACGAAACCCAGCATCCATAAAAAAATGACGCCCACCAGATCATCCGCAAACCAATTCAGCGCTTCATTGAAGATGGGGATGGAAATAAAGATCAGCAACATGCCGACAAACAATTTCCAGACCTGCGGCGCACGGGCATACGACGAAAACATCAGAACGCCACTCAATAAAAACAAGCTGGCGATGATCAATTCCGGCTGGATTTGAATCCAATCCAATCGATATAACAGCCAGAACACTCCGATCAGCACCAGCGACACCCCCAAAACCTGCCGGCTGTTTGAGGAATGCATATCAACCTCCGCACTTTGAGATCAGAGGGTGGAAGCTTATCGCCGATATTTCGCTGCTTCCAACGATAAGATGAAATGCATATTGTTAAGACGAGCAAATATAGGGAAGGTTTCAAAAGGAATAGCTCATTTCAAGAGAGATGATATTGCTGCGCGAATCGGTGTTATTATTGATCCGGCTGCGATCGTCATCCAGATTCACAATAAAGTTCAATTCCAGTCCTGATTGCACTTGCCAGGTGAGAAACATGAGGATGGAATTGATTTTTCGGTCGGTGTAAAACTCAAACCCATCCACGCGTTTGGTCAGGGAGTTGGGATAGGTCAAAAATTGATATTGATCGGTTAGCGAAAGCATAAAGGCACCAAGCCGAAACAATTCCAGCGAGACACTGATGCCGTGCGAAAAATAATCTTCATAACCGAGTTGAATATCGACCGGAGTGGCGGAAAGCACCGGCTGTGTCCGGATAATATCTTTACTGTAAATTCGCAAAGCATAAACATATCCCAGCCCGATCTGCCAATCGCCAAACACCCGGAATAAAAATCGCGGATTGACCCGGATGTGCATGAAGTCCGGGGTAATGGCGCTGATCAAACGGTGTTGGCGTAAAGTAAAGTCGCCGTTGACATCAAAACTGAGCCAGGGATTCAAACCAAAGCGCAGATCGGCACGGAAAAATTCTTCCTGATACGAATTCTGATAGGTCGAGTCGCTATCGCCGTGAATATAACGGCGCGACCGCCAGATATTTTCTAAATAAATGGAAGAGTTGACGGCCGTAACCTGATACACGCTGGCTTCGATGCGGTGCTCATTGAAATCGTCCGCCTTGAAATTCCGGTAACGGCGGGTGGCGAAATTGTACCGGGCCGCCAGACGGGTGGATAACCCTGACGTGTACTGAAAACCGGAGTAGAGTTGATTTTGTGTGTAACTGGGATAAAAATTCGCATCCTGCTGGTACCGCCGCAGCCAAAAATCATCTCCTGCATAAATGACAAACCGGTCTATGATTTTGACACCGGTTTGTAAGGTGGTCCGGTTCTCCCAGTACCGGACGTTCAAACCTCGCTTGTAGCGGGTGCTCTCCAGCCGGTTTTCGAGAAACCAATGCGAGGCTTGCAGTGTACCCCGCTGCCATTTGAATTGCATTTCACCGCTATTAAAATCTCTTCCGGCCTGAGCCGACACGTAGGCATTGAATCGGCCAAAGTAGGAAAAATCGGAATCGGCTTTCAGGCGCAGTCCCACATACGGACTGCCGGTTCTCTCAATGAGGATGCTATCGCTTCCCGCCACCGATCCCATCTGAAATTCCTGATGTCTGAAGTCGATACCCGTAACGAACTGCGGCGCCAGACTCCACCCCGAAGGCTCATCCCGGTGCAGCTCCTCCGGTACCGTTTCCGCCGGAGGCGGCAAAGGCGGTAAATCGGCGTCGGAAGCGATGCCGACAATTTCCATGGCGGTTTCGACCATCAGCAGCGCCGTCTCATAATCGCCTTCTCGGGCAAAGCCTTGCGCTTCTCGCAGCAAGTCCACCAACTGCTCCAATTCTTCCTTCGAAAGGAGCTCTTTTTGCTCGCGAATCCAGCGGATGAGCCGGGTTTTGGCGATCTCGTAATACAACCCGTCTTCCGCATCCGAAAGCAGGGAATCGGAGACGCCGACGGTCTGAGCGGATAATGAAACCGCCAGACTCATTGGCAACAATATGCCTAAAAAAAGAAGCAGGACGTTTCGATGCCGCTTGCGCATGAGGATTACCGTCTCCAATGACCGGGAATCCATCGATAGCCGTGACGCGTTTTTTTCCAATGCCCCGGCACCCACACTTTTCCCTTGGGATGCATGTTCCAGCGGCCTGCCACCCAGACATACGCATGTCCATTCCAGCGCCAGTGGCCCGGAATCCAAACTGCATGGACGGCTGGCCGGGGCGGGCGGACTTCCACCCTCGGAGGCGGCGGCGCCTTGCGCACATACACCACCCGTGCCGCACATCCCGTCGTCGAAAGTTCAACCGTGGTCAACAAAAGCAACGGGAGCATGAGCGTTGACAAATAGGTCTTGATTTGCGTCATAATTCGAAGGCTCCGTTTTGGCAAATGGGTTTGTGCGCTTATGCACTTCACTCCGCTTGTAAAGCCGGTTTTGCCGTTAATCCACCATTGCAAGAAGTTCTGCAATAGACCAATCGCAAAATTGGCTCATCCATGAGTTACGGGCAATTTCGCAGGAGGACTCGCGCCCTCTGTTCTCTATCCCCACCGTGCACGCCATGCCCGGTGCATCGGTTAACTTTTATCAACCTCTTATACTACTCTTATACTCTTTTATAAACTCTGGCAGGGATTGGAACCCTGCCAGAGTAGATCGCTGCCAGAGTGACTCCTTTTCAACACAGCCCCCAAAGCACATCGGACCGCCTCCGGCTGAAGGCGGTCCGATGACGCTTGACCTACTTCATCAGCAGCATGCGCCGGGTTTGCACCACGTCACCTGCTTTGAAGCGGATGATGTACACACCGCTGGACACCCGCTGACCGCTGTCCGAGGTGGCATCCCATTTCATCGAATAAAATCCCGCATCCATCGGCCGATCCACCAGGGTGCGCACGACCTGACCAAGCACATTGTAAATCTGAATGGTAACGTGCGATTTGCCGGCCAATGCGAACTTGATGGTGGTTTCGGGATTGAACGGATTCGGATAATTTTGCTCCAGATAAAACGCCTCGGGCAGCACGGCGGCATGGTCCCCGATGCCGGTGGTCACTTCTTCGGCTTCAATATCAATATTATCCGCCGATTGCCCGTTGGACAGATCCACTTCCTGGGCGGTACTGTCCGTTTCACCGCCATAGTAAGCGGTGTTCATCCCGACGCCGGTCACCTTAACGCGGTACCGTCCCGCCGGCAAGCCTTCAATCACAAAAACGCCGTCTTCATCCGTCATTGCGGAACCGGCGATGCCGTTCTGATTGAAGGCATAAACCACCGCTCCGTTCACAGGATTACGGTTTTGACCGGCACGGCGGCGTACCACGCCACGGATCCGGTAAGGACCGGGTTCGACCTTCTCCAGTGCAAAATTAATCCCTTCAACCACCCGATTGGCTTCCACCGGGATGCGGGTGGCCTGGCGCCAATCGTGAACGTTGTCATAAAATTCACCGACATAGCCCGGCGCCCAGGTCAATACGATATAATCACCCGGCGCGAGGTTGGTGATCCGGTAGTTGCCATACGGATCGGTTATGTCAAATTGCGCCAGTGCGTTCTGGGAGACCGGGATGGCGACAACGAATGCGCCGACAATCGGAGCGCCCACATCCCCGGACAGACTGTCGGGCTCTTCGGTAACCACGCCAGTGATGGTGCCGTTTTGGGTTTCAAAACGAGGAAGATAAAAATCAATGCCGGTAACTTCCGCATTTTCGGCCACAGTCACCGGAGTGGCATCACGCCGCCGGTCAGCGCCGTCGTAAAACTTGCCGTCATACCCCTTTTGATTGGCAAAGAGGTAATAATCCCCCGCAGGAAGCCCGCTAAAACGATAGTTGCCGTTCTGATCGGTAAAAGTTCGCAAGTGACGGCCGCCCTGGCGGTACCACAACGTGACAGCCGCGCCGGCGATACCGGTACTGTCTTCGGCGTCATAAACCGTCCCGGCGATGCTCCCGCCGCTGGACAGGGTGAAATCAATGTTATCCACGGTCGTGGAGTCGGTGACCTCCACCGGGGTTGCATCTTTCAAACTGGCGGCTTCCTGATAGAATTCCGGCAGATATCCTTTTGCCTTCGCCAGTACGTAATATTTACCCGGCGGCAGGTTTTCGAGAACATAGTTCCCGGAAGAATCCGTTCGGGTTTTCACGTATCGGAAACCGGCGTCCGCAGCCGCGGAGATCGGCTGTGCAACCGGATGTTCCCGAAAAGCCATTACCCTGGCGTTGGCAATAGGCTCTCCCGTCTGCGCATCGGTCACGCGTCCGCGGATGCCGCCCAGCTTCACCAGCGCGAAATCGATGCCGGTGGTATGCTGGTTTTCAAACACCTGAACGGGCGTTGCATCCTGGAAACGGGGGGCGTCGTCATAAAACTCACCGCGGTAACCGTGTGCCTTGGCGTAAACCAAATAAAATCCCGGTGGCACGGAGGCAATATAGTTGCCATCCTTGTCCGTCACGGCCGCATAGCGTTGATGCATCCGCTTGCCGGCAAGCGTGTAAATTCTGACGATCGCTCGGGCAATCGGTGTTCCGTCCGCTGCATCCACCACCTGCCCGGCAATAGCGCTGCTGGAAGCCAGATAGACATCAATGCCGGAGACCGTGTCCGGCGGCGTCGCCTGCACAAACGTGGCATTTTGCAGCCGGTCGGCGTTATCATAAAACTCCGGCTGATAGCCGGCTGCCCGGACATGAATTGCGTAATTGCCTTCCGGCAGACTTCGCAGGGCATATCCGCCGTCTTCGCCGCTTACAGCATGGCGACGCTTCTTCGTCACCACATGAATCGCCGTGACCAGGGCGCGCTGAATGGGCATGCTGTCCAATTCAGTCGCCACGAGGCCGGTAATGGTTGCCCCGTGCCCCAGCTGGAAATCAATGCCTGTCAGGCTATCGTCTGCGGCAACCTGCAGCGGTGTGGCTTCCGCAAGATGCTCTGCATTGTCATAATACTCGGGCAGGTAATCGCGGGCGTTGGCACGAACCACATAGAGTCCCGGAATCAAGCGGTCAACCACATAGCTGCCCGTGCTATCGGTTCGGGCTTTGCGCATCCAATGAATGTTGCCGAGACGTTGCACCAAAACCGTGGCTCCGATAAGGGGATCGCCGGTGGTTTCATCGGTGACCTCTCCGGAGATGCTCGCCGTGGGCAGTTCACTCACCGTGATCCGGGCACTGCCGTGATAGACCGCATTATTGATATCCACAAAGGCAATAATGCGCCCCTGACCGGGTTTGGAACCGGCCGTGAATACACCATCGCGGTTGACATGTCCCAGTTGCGGCGGCTCCACCACCCAGCGCACATTGTCAATTTGGTAATTGGCATTATTGCGCGCAATGGCTGCAATATGGAACGGTCGTGACTCGCCCGGGGGGACAACGGTATTTTCAGGCGTGACGATGATCCGGATCGGCGGCGGCTCGGGAGAGCCAATTTTCACCACGGCCTCGCCGTAATAGACGACACCGCCCCGCTTCATGGAAGCGATGATCCGTGCTTCGCCCGGCATTTTCCCCGCGATGAAAAAACCGTCATCGCTGATTTCGCCCATGCTATCCGGACGAACATGCCAGGCAAAATCCGTGAATGCGACTGCCTTACCATTTGCATCAAACAACTGCGCTTCAAACTGTAATCCTTCACCCGGTTGCAGCAAGGCCCGCTCCGGCGTAATGGTTACCGAATAGGGAGCGGTTTGCGCCAGGGTCAGGCTGCTTATCAGCACCAGTAGCATCACCATGATGAAAGTGCCTGCTGATTTCCCTTTCATGGCCCGAACTCCTTTTTATGGTTAATGAATGGACATCAGTGTGCTTTTTAATGCCTTGACCGATTGGATACCATGCCCCTTCTTCCTCCTGAAAAGAGGCATGAAACAACACGATGCATCGTGGTAAAGCAGATAATCAGGACGTCCACCGGTAATCTTACCCCGAAAAGCCACGTTAAGGGTTCGCCGCCTGATGCGATCCAATCGCGCCAGGAGGCCGGGAGCTTTCGGGGGGTTCACGACGATTCGGAAAAAATTTTGTGAACGCTATCACCTCCATTTCGCTCTTTCAAAATTCCATGATTGGATCAATCTTGATTGGACAATCTCACGGCTTTTTTCAAAAGCTCTATACCGATATCGGCCAATTCAAATGCCACCAGGCGTCGTCCCTGCGCCAGTTCCTTTTCGGCCTGCGCCTGCATCTCCTTTGCCTGCCTGAGAAGATTGCGTGTGACGTCGGTCAGTTCATAATCGTTTTCGATGTCCTGAATCATCTGTCTCAGCCGCTCAATTCTCAACTCCACGCCCTGACGATCCAGCCGGGGGCGGTTCGGTGCAATAACCGCATCGATCCGGGTCAGAAACCGCTGCGCCACCAGGACCTGCTGCAAAGCCAGACTCGTGCGTCCATTCTCATAACTGCGCTGCGCCCTGCGCGCTGCCTGACGGGCGAACCTCAGCAATTCTCTTGCCTGCTCATTGTCTGATTGCTCCACCCGGCGTTCGGCCTGCTGCAAATCGAATTTCAAATTGGTCAGCGCTTCCGATACCCGGCGAGCATGATCCGGGGTGTTTTTTGGGTAGCCGCGCATCAATCGCGACAGCAAAGTGCGTGACAGCTTGAGGTAAGACTGCGCCGCACGCAACCGATCCTCATCGATGGCTATCTGCGCACGACGTAAATTTTGCCGGACACGCTGAACGAGATTTTTGAATTGGGAATCCGCGGCGGCTTGTGGGCTGCTTTCTACTTGCCTCAACATTTCATGCAGCGTCGCCAGTTCACTGCGCAGATATTGGGGATGCAAATTGTTCTGTTTGGAGGCCATATCCAGCGCGCGCAGCAACAGCCGGTAAGCGCCGTTAAACAGGGTGCGCGCCATCTGCCGGTGCCCGCTGTGATAGGCATCCATGGCTTTGCGCGCCTGCCGCAGAGCCTGTTCATAGATGGTCCGAGCGTTGGCGTTCTGAGACGAACGGACAGCTTCGTGAACACGCTCAGCCAGTGCCTCAAACCGGCTCCGTTCGGTATCCGAAAGATCGGGCCGCACATCGAGTGACGTCCGGTCTCGGGAACGCACCCGATTCAATGCATTTTCCACATATTTGATGGCCAACCGGTATTGATCCAGCGCCTGGAAATAGTCCCCATTGCGGCGCAAATGTTCCGCTCGCCGGTGGTGGTCACGAGCCCGGTTAAGCAGGCGAACCGCTTCGTTGTTTCCGCTGCCGATGACCAGGCTTTCCGCCTGTCTGAACAGCAATTGCAGCCGGTTGATCAGCCGTCTGAGCGGATTCCTCAGCGCCAATTGCATGGCCTGATTCAGCAACTGATGCGCCTGCATAATGGTTTGTTGCGCATTGCGAAAGCGTCTGCGCTGAATCAAATCGTAGGCCCGTTTTGCAAGGGCCTCGGCCTGCCGCACCAGCTTCTCCGCCTCGGAATTTTTATAAGCTCTCAGAACCTGGTTGGCTGTGCTAATTTTATGACGCAAACGCTGCAGTTCGCTTTTCACCATCTGTTGCAAACCGGTTTGCGGCGGCTGTTGGGCCGTCACCGGTTCACCTCCGAATACCATCAGGCTCGCAGCGAGAAAAAGGATTTTAATGGTATGGCGAATCATCCAATATCCTGTTATTTCATCAATCCACCGGCATTTCACAAATAAGATGAATGGATTTCGCTTTTGCCGGCTCTGACCCGTCTGCAACTGGTGTGCCACAATTCCGCCTCCATTGTATTCTGCAGCATGCACGTCCAAGACCGAAAAAGCTGCTGATTCCGCGCCCACAAGGACATCGCGATAATCATTAAAATTTCAATAAGTTACCCGGACACTACAATCATCGCCACAGAAACCTTGTGGGGCGTTCACGCATTTTTTTCAACAATTTCATCTTTCTTGTAATCAAAATGCTTTCTTCAATGGCCCGGGGTGTGCAATTCCGTACAAACCGGTTTGTACCTGATGGGACAGTTAAGGAGCAAAGCAGACCGAGGGGGATCGTCACAGCAGCAATGGCGTTGGAGTCTTTAAGATGCCCGGTTAAACCGCTCCAGCATGGAATACAGCTTCCGGCGGGTGATGCCCAGCAGTTGGGCGGCGCGAGTTTTGTTGCCACCGGCCTTTTCGATGGCCCGGAACAGCAGCCGTTTTTCCACCTCTTCCAGATCGATGCCTTCATCGGGGATGTCGAATGCATCCGTGGCGACGGACGGCCGGCTGCTAAGTTGGGCGGGCAGGTCTTCCGGGCGGATCGGCTGGTCGCCGGCCATGATCAGCGCGCGCTCGATGACGTTTTCCAGCTCGCGCACATTGCCGGGCCAGTCGTACCGTTGCAACACGGTCATGGCTTCGGCGGTGATTTCGGCGCCGGGCTTGTATTTTTGCAGGAAATGCTGCACCAGGTCGGGGATGTCCTCTTTCCGGCTGCGCAGGGGCGGGAGCATGATGGGAAAAACATTGATACGGTAGTACAGGTCCTCCCGGAAACGGCCGTCCTGAATCAGCTCTTCAAGACTCTGATTGGTTGCGGCAATCACCCGCGCTTTCATTTCAATGACTTCGGTGCCGCCCAGCCGCATAAACTCCCGGTTTTGCAACACGCGCAGCAGTTTCACCTGAATGGCCGGCGTCATTTCGGCGATTTCATCGAGAAAAATGGTGCCTTCGCCCGCAAGTTCGAACTGCCCCAATTTGCGGCGGTCTGCGCCGGTAAATGCGCCTTTTTCAAAACCGAACAGCTCGCTCTCCAGCAGGTTTTCCGGCAAAGCAGCGCAATTCACCGCTACGAATGGCTTGTCTCGCCGGGGACTCAAATAATGAATAGCGCGCGCCACCAGTTCCTTGCCGGTGCCGCTTTCGCCGAGAATCAGCACGGTGGCATCACTCGGTGCGACTTTGTGCACCATTTTATACACATCCTGCATTTTACCGGACCGGCCCACCATATTTTCAATCGAATATTTCTCCTGCAATTCGTTTTGAAGCTGCCGGTTGTGCTGCTCCAATTGGCGTTTTTCAAACACATGGCGCGCCCTGAGCTTCAGCTCTTCCAGGCTGAACGGTTTGATGACATAATCGTACGCCCCCTTTTTCATGGCCTCCACAGCGGTTTGCGCGGTGGCATAAGCGGTCATCAAAATCACTTCGGCGTCGGGTCGGAGTTTTTTCACAGCTTCCAGCACGTCGATGCCGCTCATGTCCGGCATTTTCAGGTCGGTGATCACCAGCGGCACCGGATTCTGACGGAACTTGGCCAGGGCATCCTCCCCCGATTGCGCGATTTCCACCGCGTAGCCATCTTCTTCGAAGGCTGCCTGCAACACCACCGCCATTTTACGCTCATCATCCACGATCAAAATGGATTTGTCCACCATGGGGCATCGTCCTCTGTTTTTGCATATTGGATTGAAACGGCGTGATGGCAAATTTAGCCAAAAACCCCGGCGATTTCAATGAAATTCCCGCAAACTCGCCCGGATGGGATTCCGCTTCCCATCTGCGCTAAAACGGGCAGGCGCCCGGCAGTCCTGATTCTATTCCCCGCTTTCCAAAATTACCGGCTGCGAGCGCAGCAGCGCGTCGGCATGGCGATAGCTTTCGGGCGAGCCGATATCCAGCCGGCTGCCGAACACGCGCACGGCATACACCGGCCGCTGTTTCACCAGATAGGCAATAAAATGGCCCGGCGCATCGCCCGCATCCGGCTGCTGCAGATAGTCCGACACCAGCTGCAGCGCATCCGGCTGCAGGAAATACAGCGCCGGCGCCACCCAGTGGCTGACCGCCCGCTCAGGTTTTTCGTGCAGCGCCAGCACGCGGTCGTCCTCGCCCAGCTCCAGAACGGCGGTTTTGCGCAGTTTTGCCGGATCGGTCTCGTGCAGGGCCAGAATCAAATTCTGCCGCTGGCGGCGGAACCGTTCCCACGCAGGCTGCAGGGAGAAACGGAAGATGTTGTCGCCGGCGGCCACCAACGCCGGTTTTTCATCCGGCAGCCGATCCAGCACAAAAGCGAGGTCGCCGACGGCCCCGAGCCGGTTCTCATTGGCCGTGGCGCCATCGTTGAACAAACGCAATTCCATGCCCGCCTGCCGCAGCCGCGGCTCGCGTTCGGCCAGCCAAGCCTCGAAATGTCCGTAAAACCGCCCGTTGGTCACCAGGGCGATATCCTGCAGTCCGGGCAAATCCAGAAGCTGATCCAGCAAGTAATCCAGCACGGGCCGCCCGGCGACCGGCAACAGCGGTTTGGGAAAATCCCGGGTGAGCGGATACATCCGCGTGGCAAATCCGGCACACAACAAAATCGCTCTCATAGGCGTCGCAATCCATCGTCGGTTTCGGTAATGATGAAACGGGCTTTGCCTTTCAGCTCGGGGAAGCGTTGCAGGTATGGCTCCAGAACCGAACGGCCGATCGCTTCGGCCTGATCGGCCTCTACCAGGGCGATCACGCAGCCGCCGAAGCCGCCGCCGCTGAACCGGCTGCCATACACGCCGTCGCGTTCGGCCAGAAGCTGCCACAGCACCCGGATGGGCTCGCTGCCGGATTCGTACTGCTCGATGGAGCTGCGGCAGGAGGCGTTCATAAGCCGGCCGAACGCCTCAATGTCGCCGGCCTGCCACAGGGCGCGCCCTTTTTCAACCCGTTCGGTTTCAGTAAAAAAATGCGTGGCTCGCTTGCGCAGCGGTTCCGGCAGGCGATCGGCGTACTGCTCGAAAACCGCACGCGGCACCTCGCCCAGTCTGACGAAGATGCCACTCCCGGATAGCTCGCCCAGGCGCTGTGCCGCCTCGCGGCATTCCTGCACGCGCTGATTGAAGCCGGTGCCGGTGAGCTCACGGGATACGCCGGAATAGACAATCAACCATTTGAACGGAGGATGTTGCGGCGGCAGGGCCACAGG
>WFVT01000370.1 GCA_015491485.1 Candidatus Zhuqueibacterota bacterium | reverse complement strand
CGCGCCCAGCGCCACCGCCAGTCCGCCAAACAACGCACCGAACATGAGCCAGGTTTTTGCCATCGCTCCCTCCACAGGGTGGGTTTGTGGTTTCCGCAAGACAATCTGAGAATCGGCTTTAGCCTGAAGCCGAGAATGTGCCTCGAATTATGGGCGCAAAAGATTGCCCGGCAGGTTTGGAGTACACCTCCCGCCGTTTTTCTCCGGTAGCCAAATATACGAATTAACCGCCGTTTCGCCAGCAAAATTTGCAAGTCAGGCGTATCCGTGCGGTGGAAAATTTCCAAAATTTTCCAATTAACCCCATGGTCTCCGACTGAGAATTTCCCAATTAGCCCGAGGCCTCCTGTCAATGCTTTTTCTACTAGCCCGAGGCCTCTGGCCGAGGGCAGAACCTCTGGTCGAGGCGTCAGGTCGCTCGGCGGGGACGCCTCGCGTTAGATTGCCGGCGAGAACGCCTTCGTGCCAGTTCCCCGGTGAAGATGCCTTCGCATGAGATTACGGTGTCCCAAACACATGCCACCGCTACGCGGTTTATGGGATTGGGGTAACGCGTTTGCCTACAAACATGTCACCGCTACGCGGTTCTGCTGCTTTGGGGGCCAGGGAAAATTAATCATATTCCTTCAATGAAGGGCATCTCGGCAATCGTATCTCATGAATCTGCGCCTTGCAAAAGCTTTAAACCTGCCGTAAGGTTTCCGCTCTGTTTCAAATTTCATACTTACCGACAGACCAAAGAATCCCAACATTTTCCAACTAGCCCGAGGCCTCCGGCCGAGGGCGGACCCTCTGTCTGGGGGCGGCGGTCGCTCGGCGGGGACGCCTCGCGTTAGATTCCCGGTGTGGACGCCTTCGCATGAGATTATGGATGAACTGAGCAGGGCGCTGACCAATTTCAGCCTCCCGTCTATCTAACTAATGAGACTTGAAAGATGCGCCTGAAGTGAGATGATTTGCGCAGATGAATGGAATCGTGATTTGAACATGATGAAGGAGGTTAACATGAGCGAGGAAATCCCCCAAACCCCGTCCTCGATCCCCAAAATCGGCGAAAAAGCCCCGGATTTTACCGCCGTCACCACCCATGGCGAACTGACGCTCAGCGAATGGCAGGGCGATTCGTGGGTCGTGCTGTTTTCCCACCCGGCAGATTTCACCCCGGTGTGTACGACCGAATTCCTGGCGTTTACCGAGCGTTTCGATGAATTCCAAAAACGCAATGTGAAACTCATCGGTCTGAGCATCGACAGCATTCATTCGCACATGGCCTGGATGAACAATATCCGCGAGAAAACCGGGGTAACCATCCCGTTTCCGGTCATTGCCGATCTGGACATGAACGTGGCCAAAAAATACGGCATGTTGCATGAGGCCGAAAGCACCACAGCCACGGTTCGTGCGGTGTTCATCATCGATCCGGACCGGGTGGTGCGGGCGTTGGTGTACTATCCCCTCAATGCCGGCCGCAATATGGATGAAATTCTGCGGCTGATTGACGCGCTGCAGACCGTGGACAAATACGGCGTGGCCTGTCCGGCCAACTGGAAGCCCGGCGACATGGTGATCGTGCCGCCGCCGAAAACGGTGAATGAACTGGAAGAACGTCTCTCCGGAAACTACGATGAAAAGATCGATTTTTACCTGATCAAAAAGAAACTGTAGCAGCGGATACGGTATAGAAAAAGCGCCTCGGGAATTCCGCCCGGGGCGCTTTTTTATGTGGTTGAATGGAATGGTTCAGCGTCAAAGTTGAAGGATTGTTTGGCTTCCGGAGCCACCGGTCGCCGTTGCTGCCATTCTCACTGGCCCAGCTCAGCCGCAACGCGCTCCACTTCCGACATCACACGGAGCAAGTTTCCCCCCAGAATTTTCCGGATGTCTTCTTCTTTGTAACCGCGCTTCAACAGCTCGTAGGTGATGGCCGGCAGCTTGCTCACATCTTCCATCCCGACCGGCAGGGCCGACACCCCGTCAAAGTCGGAGCCCAGGCCCACATAGTCCGGACCGACGAGCCGCACCACATGATCGATATGGTCGATCAAATCTTTCAGCGTGGCCGGCGGCAATGGATCTTTTTGGTTCATCTCGTCCCACATCTTCCCCCACATGCCGAAATCGCCGCGATATTTATCCCGAATTTGCTGCAAAATATAGTTGGTGCGTTTCCCCCATTCCCGGTTGAGAAACGATGAACCGAAATTGATCATGATCACGCCGCCGTTTTTGGCCAGTGCTTTGATCATGTCATCACTCATGTTGCGCTGCATGTTGGCAATGGCGCGACAGGAACTGTGCGATGCAATCACCGGGGCTTTGGACACCCGCATGACGTCCCAGAACGCCTCATCGGAAATGTGCGACACATCGATCATCATACCGATGCGGTTCATTTCCGCGACGATTTTTTCGCCCAGATCGTTGAGTCCTCCCCAGCGCGGCTGATCGGTGGACGAATCGCACCAGTCGTTGGTGTTGGAGTGCGTGAGCGTCACGTACCGAATGCCCATGCGGTGAAACATGCGCAGGATGTGCATGGAGTTCTCCAGTGCGTGTCCGCCTTCCAGTCCCATTAATGCGGCGATTTTGCCCTGCGATACGATGCGGTAAATATCAGACACGCTGGTCGCCAGTTGTATGCGATCCGGAAATGTTTCAACCATGCGGTACACTGCATCCATCATTTCCATGGCGCGTTTGGGGCCGCCTTTTTTCGCATACCGGGCAGCCACGTACACCGAAAAGAACTGGACATCGAGGCCGCCTTCCTGCATGCGGGGAAGATCCTGATGCCCATCCGGCAACCTCCCGCCGATGTCCACGCCTTCATCGACCAGGCGCGATGTGAGGTCCGAATGCGTATCCACCACAATCGCCCGGCGGTGAATCTCGAGCGCTTTTTGCCACAGGGGATCGGATTGTGCCTGGGCCAAAACCAGGCCGGGCAGCAGTAGCAAAGCCGAATACACCGGAAATACCGATTTAAGAACCATAAACCAAACCTCCGGATGGTTGAAGTCAGTCGCCACGGTGGAAAGTCGAATAACCACGGCGTTGAATTTGCAATGATATAGCGAAGAATTGCCGAGAATGCAATCGTATTCAAACGAACCAACCGCCGTTTGGGCGGATTGAAAAGGCGACAGCGGCGGATAACGGCGCTCAATGCGTGGCCGGAAACGTCTGCGTTCCGAAGCACCGCCGGAAAACAGCCCCATCCAATTTGGATTTGGAATGATACTCCAAAACCATTTCATGCGATGGGGTAAAAGACGCTTTAAAGCCCCTCCAGCGCCTGCGCAAAGTCATCGATGAGTTCATCGGCGTCTTCAATGCCGACCGAAACCCGGATAAGGCTGTCGGTGATGCCCAGCTTGTGGCGATCCTCCGGGGACATGCCAGAGTGGGAGGTGGTGGCCGGGCGCGTGACCAGGGTTTCCACGCCGCCGAGACTCGGCGCTTCGATGGGCAGCCGCAGCTTGCTGATGAACGCTTTCGCCGCTTCCAGGCCGCCGTTGAGCTCGAAGCTCAACATGCCGCTGAAGCCGTCGAACAGCTTCTGCGCGCGTTCGTGGCGCGGGTGGCTTTTCAAGCCGGGATAATTGACGTGATCCACCGCCGGATGCATCGCCAGAAATTGCGCCAGCCGCAGCGCGGTGTGATTTTGCTGGCGTACGCGCACGCCCAGGGTTTTCATGCCGCGGTGCAGCAGAAAACAGGCGTGCGGGTCGAGGGTGGCTCCAAGGTGATTGAGCCGGTGCATGATGCGATCGATCCACTCACGGCGGCCGATGACGGCGCCGGCGACCAGATCGGAATGGCCGTTGAGGTACTTCGTGCAACTGTGCAGTGACAGGTCGAATCCCCACTCGGCCGGGCGGAAGTTGACCGGACTGGCAAAGGTGTTGTCGATGATGGAGACAAGGTTGTGTTCGCGGGCGAACTTCACCGCCGCTTCCAGATCGGCCACCTGCAGCAGAGGATTGCTCATGCTTTCCACGTAGATGGCGCGGGTGTTGGGTCGCAGTTTGGCTTCCCAGCTTGCCGGATCATCGGCGTCGATGAAATCGAAGCTCAGTCCGAAATCGGCGAAATCCTGCGTCAAAAAGCTGTGCGTGCCGCCGTAGAGGGTATT